>NZ_JAMYLG010000006.1:0-251455 GCF_040317865.1 Mesorhizobium sp. M1365 | reverse complement strand
CAAGGCCAGCAACATGAGTGCCGTAACATTTGCAAATATCTCGCCGTAGCGCATGAAGGCAGCCTGTCCCGTTCGGAAAGCGATTTCAGCCTGTGACAGCGGCGACCAGGACGGCGCCGAAAGCCGGCGCTACTATCCTTGACGCCCCGCGAACGCCGCCTTCCATTGGATCCTCCCCGAACAAGCCGGGTAAATAACGGCACTCTCGGTGCTTTGTTCCCGGCCGTGTGGCCGGACGACAACCGCGTCACACAGGCCGTGTGTGGGGCGGCCTTTCGTTTGCAAAAGGCACTCTTCGCACTCATTGATGTGCGGCAGCGAGGTCCTTGACGTGACGTTCGTGCATTTGCAGCACCGGCAGCGTCTTCTTGGCAAACTCCTTCATCGCCGGATCGTCGCCGGAATTCGCGTAAGCGGAAAACAGCGCCACCGCTTCTTTATGCGCCTGGGTCTGCATGTCGATATATTTCGATTGGAAACTGTCCCCGCTGGCCTCCTTGAGTTGGTCGAGCAGCGCTTGGTGCTTGGTGTCCAGCGACGGGCCGGCCGGCGCGGTGGCCGAAGTCGTCTGCCCCCTGCTGAGCGCCGCCTTGAAGTCCTCGCCGGCCTTGGTATGGTCCGTGACCATTTGCGCCGCGAAGGCCTTCACATCGTCAGCCGTCGCCTGCGTCTGCGCAAGTCGGCTCGATTCGATTTCAAATGTATTGGCGATGGGCACGGTCTTGACGAATGTCGCGGTGTCAACCTTGCTCATGGTGTCGGTCGTCAGCGGCGTCAGCGTCGCCGATTGGGCAAAAACAGCCAAAGGCGCGCCGGCCATCATCGCTGCCGCAGTGATGGATAGAAGCGTTTTCATGGGGGTTCTCCGAGGCTGATGTCATCCCTCCGATGGCTCAACGCGGAAGCTGCGACGAGGTTGCCTGGTCGCAGTGGCCACAGCCGCCGCGAGCCAAACAAATGATTTGGATAACACAAAAATACAAAAATAGAGGACGCCGGCTGGGTCCTGCAAAGTGCAACGCAACCCGTAGGACCGTACGGAATCGTACAAGCTCTTTCGCTTTGCCGCAGTCTTGCTATCGTCTGCCGGGACAGATGGGTGGAGGCTTCCGTGGGGCAGATCAAGTCGCCGCTTGGAATCGGTATTGATACCGACAAAGCCGTTCATATCGTCATGGCCGACTACAATTCGGGCGACATTCTCTCGACCACTGTCGTCATAGCCGATTTGCGCAAACGCTTTCCCTGGTTCCGGCAAACCGACGAGGAACTGGTTGGCTTCATCGTTCGGGCGCTGGACGGTCGGGATATCGCGGTCAGCTTCGCCCACCGCTGCCGTTAGACGGCCGACTTTCAATACAGCTGCGGAGCGTACGCTCCGCAGCCTCATCACAGACTATGATAAACCGGGCGCTTACTTGCCGCAGTGGTTGTCGTTCACCGTCGGCGCCATCGTGCCCGGAGACTTGCCGGTCGCGTCGGGCAGAGCCCCCTGCGGGCCTGGTGGGCAATTCCGGTCGGCATTCGAATTCGTCGTTGAGAAATCGCGAATGCTGTTGGTGATGGTCGAATCCGTGCCGGTGTCAGGGCCGCCATTATCCGGGACTACTATCGTCCGCCCGCTGCCGTCGGCAGCAGCTCCGGAGGGATCGCCGACGTTCTGGGCCATCGCTGACGTGGCCAGACCGATCGTAAGCGCCGAAGCTGCGAGAATTTTCGTGAGCATGATGCTTCTCCTTTTTACGAGGGTCGTCGCGTTGCGACTACGAAAACAACCGTTCGGGCGGGCGAAGGTTCCGACAAATTCCCCATGAATTTCAGCATGTTCTTGGGTGTTCAAGGCGGCCGCCATGCCATTCTCCGCGGGCATGCATCTGTGGACTTTTCTGACGGCCCGGCCCGGTATTTTGCTCGCCGCATGAGCGTACGCCTTACCGTCCGCCGGAACAGGAATGCTCCTTGTGAGTTCATACCTTTGTACAATGCGACGCGCTGATGCGAATGGCGGCAGCGCAAACAAGGAGAGCAGACATCATGGGCCTTGGAACCATTCTCATCATCATCTTGGTCCTTGCCTTGCTTGGCGGCTTCAGCGGCTTGGGCGGCGGACCGTTCTATGGCACCGGCTATTACGGTGGTGGCGGCCTCGGCTTGGTGCTGCTTATCGTCATTGTCCTGGTCCTGCTTGGGCGCATTTGATGCATGTCGTGCAAAAGTGTGCAGCGGTTTTGTGATAACGACATGCATAAAACAGGAAGCTAAAGCGCGTCGCATGAGGCCGGCCAAACGCGACACGCGTTAGTGTCACGCTCGCGACAAAAAACGCCTGCCGCTTGGTAATTAGCGCCGGGCGTTTTGTCGTGAAAAGACTAGATTTCCAAGATCCTTGGCAAACCGGGACCCTGGCTAGAAAGGGCGACTCGGTGCCGAACCTTTCGGCGCCGAGGACGCCACCATAGCAGCAGCTTATTGTTGGCGATCGGCGGCCAGCGCTTCTTTCAGATCGGCGTTGAGCACACCCTCGTTGAACAGCGACATGATACGGGCTGCCAACCGCTCGCGGACAGGACTGTCGTCCGCAACACCCAACTCGCGGCAGCAGTCGTCGAGCGCTTTTCTCAGCACGCTCAGTTCGGCTGGAGTTGCTGCACCTTGCATCGGCATGCCATCCTCCCTTGAAAAGGGCGAAAGCGCGAAGCGTCTTTCAAGCGTCCACTCGCCGTGCCTGTGTGGACGACTCCAATTCAATTAGCGCCGCTCTCGTCCAAACTCAATGTACGGAAATTACCAAGCAGACAGTTTGGGAACGACTGCCTTGCACCTGCATTGTTGCTGCGATCCAACCCACCCCTCATTTGGATCACTGGGCGTAGCCCACGACGCCCGAATGGAGCCCGTTGCATCCCTCGCGACGGGCTCTTTTCGAGCCCGGCGATCTCAATTGTCGTTTTCGTACCAAACCGACTTTGGTACGTTTCCAACTCTAACTTTCAATCGGATGTTTTCGTAGGCAAGCGGCAGGAGAAACTGCCGTGCATCGATTCATTTTTTTATTTAGTAGGCTCCATACCTTTCAGTGCTTATATAAGCGTTATCGTCCGCAGGTTATACCGGGCGCGGACGGCTGGGAGATAAAAAGGCTCTTGCCCTGTTTTGGGCCCAGCTATGTCTGATCCAGCAAATTCCAATAAAAATCCGTACAAAAACAAGCTGTTGCGCCGAATGAGCGCCGGCGATTTCGCATCTCTCGAGCCGCACATCGAGCGCTGTTCGCTGGAGTTACGGCAATCGCTCGAAGTGTCCGGATCGCCGATCGAGGCCATTTATTTCCTTGAGGACGGCATCGGTTCGGTGGTTGCGAAAATGCCGAACGGCAGCGATGCGGAAGTTGGCCTTGTCGGCTTGGAAGGTATGACCGGCTCGGCCCTGATAATGGGCGACGACCGTACGGTCCATGATTGCTATGTGCAGCTGGCGGGAGAAGCTGCCAGGATCGACGCCGAGCCGTTCAAGGCGGCGCTGACGCAAAGCCCGACGCTGCGGCTGTTCTTGCTGCGCTACGTGCAATATCTGCATGTCCAGACTGGCTATACCGCGCTGGTCAACGCGCGATCGAAACTTGAAGACCGGCTGGCGCGCTGGCTTCTCATGTGTGACGATCGGGTGGATGGCGGCCGGCTGACGATCACGCACGAATTCCTGTCGATCATGCTTGGCGTAAGGCGCCCGGGTGTAACGGTCGCGCTGCAGCTGCTCGAGGGGCGAGGGCTCATCCGGTCCCGCCGCGGCGAAATTATCATCCGCGATCGCGATGGTCTCGTCGCACTGGCGGATGGCGGCTACGGCCTGGCCGAGGCCGAATATACCCGCCTGGTCGAGCATATCGGCGAGCGCTGACGGCGCTTTTCTGGCCGATTGCTGCCGCAGGTCGAAGGCCCCTGCGACACCACACGGCGGGTCGGAAAAATTTGCAAAGCTGCCGGACCGTCAGGGAACTTGTTTCCTGTCGGAGGGTTATCGGACGCCTCCACTTTGCGAGGCGGCACCAACCATTCGGGAGAGGATCATGGCGACTACGAAAAAGGCCGCGAAGGCGGCAAGCAAGGGCCTTGAGGATCTGTTCCTCGACGGGCTCAAAGACCTCTACTACGCCGAGAAGAAGATACTGAAAGCGCTGCCCAAAATGGCCAAGGGCGCGGAGTCGGAAGAAGTGACCGCCGCTTTCGAGAAACACCGCATGGAAACCGAAGGACATGTCGACCGCCTCGAGGAGGTGTTCGACAAATTCGGCAAGCCGGCCCGCGGCAAAACCTGTCCGGCGATTGACGGCATCATCGAAGAGGGCTCGGAAATGCTCGAGGAGTATAGTGGTGCTCCCGCGCTCGACGCCGGGCTTGTCGGTGCGGCGCAAGCCGTCGAGCATTACGAGATCGCTCGCTACGGCACTTTGATCGCGTGGGCGGAAGAACTCGGCAAGAGCGACGTTGTCGAGCTGCTCAGGGCAACTCTCAAGGAAGAGGTCGCGACCGACGAAGCGCTTTCCAAGCTCGGCGAAAGCGGCGTCAACGAACGCGCCATGCAGGAAGCTGCCTGATTTCAAAACCGCAACCGAGCCTTGGTTGCCAAGGCTCGGTTGGCCGCGGCGAACCGGTGAAATTCTGCATTGGTCCGTCATGAACGGGCAGCAAGCGCCTTGAAGCGGTGCCTCGGATCGGACTTACTCGATCTGCTCGAACGTGCATTGCCGCGGCTCCTTGTCCGGCCGCCAGCGCAACAGCTTGGTTCCGTGCCGGAACCGGTCGCCTGTCACATGGTCGAACCGAACCTCGACCACCAGTTCAGGCTTTGTCGGTTCCCATTGTCCGCTCCGCTCCGTGCTCCAGCGGCTTGGTCCGCCCGGCGCCTTGCCGGTGAAACCTGGTTTGGCCCGCAGTTTTTCCAGCCGTCTGGTCAGCGCCGCCCTGTCGTTCTTGCCGATGGTCGAAGTGAATCCGACATGATCCAGCCTGCCTTCGTTATTGTAGAGGCCAAGCAGCAGAGATCCGACTTCGTTGCTGCCGGCGAGATAGCGAAAGCCGCCGACCACGCAATCCGCAGTGCGCAGCCGCTTGACCTTGACCATGGCGCGCTCGCCGGGCCGGTATGGCTCGGCGATCAGTTTTGCAACAACACCGTCGGTCGAGCCGTGGCCGGCGCCCTGCAGCCAGCGCTCGGCGGTGGCGGCGTCGTGCGTATATTTGGACAGGTGCAGTTGGGGCCGTGCCGCCGACGCGACAAAGGCCTCAATCGCCTGCCTCCTGGTGGTGAGAGGCTCTTCGATGATGATCCTGCCGCCGGGTTCGGCCAGCATGTCGAACAGGACCAGCATGGCAGGCGTCTCGAGGCTCAACTTGCGGATCCTGCTTTCGGCGGGATGAAGGCGCATTTGCA
This sequence comes from Mesorhizobium sp. M1365, assembly GCF_040317865.1. Classification (NCBI taxonomy): domain Bacteria; kingdom Pseudomonadati; phylum Pseudomonadota; class Alphaproteobacteria; order Hyphomicrobiales; family Phyllobacteriaceae; genus Mesorhizobium; species Mesorhizobium sp. M1365. The sequence goes on along the minus strand of NZ_JAMYLG010000006.1, from coordinate 246,025 downwards.
GGGCCTCGAACGAGGACGATCCGTCGACCTCGATGACAATCTCGCCGTCGGCAACAAACCGTCGCGAGCTCACATCGCGCAGCACCGCGACCAGTTCGGGAAAATAGCGGCCAAGCCGCTTGCCCGATTTTGCACGCAGATCGACGGCATCGTCGCCCTTGAACACGAGGCAGCGAAACCCGTCCCATTTCGGCTCGTATTGCCAAAGCCTGTCGCCGCCAGGGATTGCATCGGCGGCTTTGGCTTCCATCGGACGAAGGTCGAGCGGCAACGGAAATGCGGTCATGGCTGGTCCGCGCCGCCGCTACGGCATTCGCTACCGCCGTCGGCCATTCCTCTGTGCCCCGCTTTGCCGCCTCGGCGCCTTGCGGCCGGCTTGGTCGGCTGAAGGCGACAGCGGATCGACCTCGTCGGTCCCGCCGATCTCCTTGGTGATGCGATAGGCCAGATAAGCGACGGCTCCAGCAAGCAGCAAGCGGACCATGACTGCAAATCCTTCGTTGGCGTGAACCCACCAACCCCCAGGCCGAAGGTTTTGTTCCGCCGCTGCCAATCGCCGGGGTGAATCGTCGGCGGCGCAACCAAAATCCAAGCGCATCGTTTGTTGCTCATCGACGAAAAGAATTTGCGATGAAGACGCTCTTGCCCTTGTTCGCTTTGACCCTGGCGCTATTCCTGGCCAGCAGCGCTTGGCCTGACGGGTGACCGCGATGCTCCTCGTTGTTCCGGTCTGGCAGGACATCGCGGCACGACTGCTTCTGACCGCGCTCGCCGGCCTGTTGATAGGCCTCAACCGCGAGGCGCGCGGGCACGCGGCGGGGCTACGCACCACCGTGCTGGTCGGATTGGCCGCCGCCATCACAATGATCCAGGCCAGTATTCTGCTCGAGACCGTTGGCAAGCACCCGGATTCGTTTGCATCGATGGACGTCTTGCGCTTTCCGCTGGGCGTGTTGACCGGCGTCGGCTTTATCGGCGGTGGCGCCATTCTTCGCCGCGGCAATCTTGTCAGCGGCGTCACCACGGCGGCCACGTTGTGGGTGATGACGGCGATCGGATTGGCTTTCGGTGGTGGCCAATACGGCTTGGGCGCGGCCGGCACGGCGCTGACGCTGGCCACCTTGCTGGTCCTGAAATGGGTGGACCTTCGAATGTCGCGCGAACACCATGCCCAGTTGGCACTGACCTGGAAGGCCGCAGCCCGACAGGAACTCGATACGATGATCGGGCCGCTTGGCTACCGGGCACGCCTCGTCGCGATAGAGAGGCGCCCGGATCTCAAAGACCCTGTTTTCTCGTTCGAGATCAGTTGGAGGCGGCCGGACACTGGGGCACCGCCAATGGATCTGCTGGAATCGGTGGGCGAGCATTGCGAGATCCAGAAGTTTGATCTCCTCAGCGAACCTGCCCGCTAGCTGGCGGCTTGCAACGATCGCGGCCTGAATCAGGCCATAGCTTCTCCACACCCCTTTCGATACCTATCTGTCGAGGCAGGACTCAAGGAGCAAGCAAAAGACCGTGGCACAGCGATCGGGAAGTGCTGATCTCCCACTTCACGGCGGGCGCGTACCGAAATGGCTCGGCGACCGCATGACGCGGCTTGGCGCGGTCATGTGCGAGGCGATCATCCACCATTACGGCCGCGATGAATTGCTGCGCCGGCTGGCGCATCCGTTCTGGTTCCAGTCTTTTGGCGCCGTGATGGGGATGGACTGGCATTCCTCCGGCATCACCACCAGCGTCGTCGGAGCGTTGAAGCGCGGTCTGTCGCCGCTCTCCGGCGAGCTCGGCATCCACGTTTGCGGCGGCCGCGGCGCGCATTCGCGCAAGACCCCGCACGAGCTTGCCCTGATCGGCGAGCGTGTCGGCCTCGACGGGCAAGGCCTCGCGACTGCCAGCCGGCTTGTCGCCAAGGTGGACAGCGCCGCGGTCCAGGACGGTTTCGATCTCTATCTGCACGGCTTTATCGTCACCGACGACGGCAAGTGGGTGGTGGTGCAGCAGGGCATGAACGGCGACAGCAAGGTGGCGCGCCGCTATCACTGGCTGTCCGAAGGCCTGAAGAGCTTTGTCGACCAGCCGCATGCTGCCATCGAGGGCGCCAATCAGGGCGAGATCGTCAACCTGACCGACCGCCGCGCCGAAGCGTCGCGCCAGGGACAACTGGACCTTCTGCACGGCCTTGGACCGGATCGCATCGTGAGGGAGCTTGCCGCTTTGGAGCGGGGTTCGGCGCCAGCGCCGGAGCCGGCACAAAAGCTGCTGCCGCATCTGGTGATGCCGGCGCACCACGATGTGCGCGAAAGCGATGTCGTCATGCGCCGCCTGCACGGCAACATCGCCGCGGCGGCCGAGCGCGGCCCGACAGATTTCGCCGGGCTTCTCCTCGTGCCCAATGTCGGCGCGCGCACGGTGCGGGCGCTGGCGCTCGTCGCCGAAGTCGTGCATGGCGCGCCGTGCCGTTTTTCCGATCCAGGCCGTTTCTCGCTGGCGCATGGCGGTAAGGACAGGCACCCGTTCCCCGTGCCGCTGAAGGTCTATGACGAGACGATCGGCGTGCTGAAGTCGGCTGTCCAGAAGGCCAGGCTCGGCCGTGACGAAGAGATCGGCGCGTTGCGGCGGCTGGACGACCAGTCGAGGCAGGTCGAGCGCTATGTCACCGGCCCAAGCCTGAAGGAAATAGTCGCCGGGGAGTTCGAGCAATCGCATCTGCTCGGCGGCCGCAGCGTCTTCGGTTGGGAGGTCGTACCCGAAACGGCCGCAGTCAAATCAACGAAGTGATCGGCTCGGATCAAGCCTCCAAGTCGATCAGGGCGACGCCGAGTTCGGGACGGTGCCTGCGGCGCAGATGGCCAGGCGTCTCCACCAATGTGACCTCGAGCGTCGGCCGCACGATGCCGTCCAGCAGATGACCGCCCCTCGTGGTGCCGTCACTCAATCCAAGGACTGCGTGGACGTGCAAGCTGGGCCTGCCGTCGTCGCCGATGGCAACATCGCCGATCGCGCTCAGCAGTTCACACTGTTCCCGGACGGGGATTTTCCGGTAGGTCCTTTCTCCAGGGTCGAACCAGCCGACGGTTGCACTTTCGAAAGCGCCGAGCGCGGTCAGCGACGCGCCGCCGACGCCACGGTCGACCGCAAATGACGTCAGCTGCGCAAACGCCTCTTCGCCGGGATCAAGCACAACGACGAACGTTCTCTGTCCGGCGCTTTCGGCGACAAGCTGTGATTTCATGATCTTGCTCCAGCCGTGAGGAATTCAAATCCACCAAACCAGCAATGCCAGCAAGACGAGACCCACCAGGCCGCCGATGAAAATGATCCGGCGCGCCCGCGTCCGCAGGATGATCTCGCCCTGCCGCGCCTGCTCCGCCGAAAAGACAGGACCATTCTTGTCCCGGTCGCTGCTCATCCATCGTCTCCTTCCGGGGCATTATTCGGCATTGAATGGATCTGGCGCCCGATAGAACACAATCTCGTTTGGCGGATGAGGTTCCACGGCGGGGCGCCGTTGCAGCTATTCCTTTGGCGCGGTGGCGGGCGCGGTATAGCGGCGGCGCACTGCGTCCAGGATGTGGTTGCGGCTCTCCTGCGCCGAAAGTGTGCCGTCTTTCTCCGCTTCGGCGGTTTCGCGCGCCAGTTCCTTGTCCCTGATCTGGTGGCGAAACCATTCGGAATAGTCGCCGGCGCGCAGATGATGTTCCCAGGTCCTGTCGTCGATGCCCTCGGCGATCTGGGCGAAAATCATCAGATTATGGGCGCGGAGGTTCATCGCATTGTCGGGGCCGCGGAAATAGAAGCTGCCCTTCTCGTCCAGCTGGCCCTCGGCATATTTGCGGCTGTGGCGCTTGAGCGACTGCCGCGGTTCGATCGGCTCGACCATGGCAGGTTTCTTGCACGCCTGCGGCCGCCAGAACAGCACGCGCTCGTCTTTTGGAGAGTTCAGGTCCTTGTCCTTTGGCGGTTCGGTGCCGGTCTCGTGACAGAACGTCTTGATGACCTTTTTCGCCTTGGGGCCGAGTGCGATGACGGCGGTGACCAGCCGCAATGCCTCGGTTGAGATCGCGTCCGGATGAACCGTGATCAGGATCGTGCCCGGCAATTCCATGGCCAGCACCATTGGCGTGTCGTCGCGCCGCTTCGGCAAGAGGTGATGCGCCTCGTCGATGATCAGCCAGTGTGGTCGTGCCGTGCGGAAGCGAACACCGCCAAGGCCCGGCAGCAGGTCGGCAAAGAAGTCCGGCCGCTCGTTAACGCGCAGCGCCAGGCCATTGACGACCAGATTGTTGTCCGGCTTCCCCAGGAGATCGAGCAGTTGCGTCTTCGTCGGCGCGTTCGAGCCGTCGCCCAGCCGGACGGCGCCTTCGAGGCCATCGTAGTCGCCTTCCGGATCGAAGATGCAGAACTGGAACTTTCTCTCGACGAAGCGCTCCGTCAGTGCGGTCGCCAGGGTCGATTTGCCGATGCCGGAGCTGCCGGCGATCAGCACCGTATCGGTTGGCGACAGATACACCTCCTTGCCATTCTCCGAGCCAAGCACAATGCCGTCGCGGCTCGGCACAAGCTCGCGATCGCGCTCCACCACCTTGGCGATCAGTTCCTCGACGCCTTTTCCGCGCGCGCCGCGTGTCACGAGATCCGCCGTATCCTTGACTGCCGGCAGTGCGTTGTCGACGGCCACGCTGAAGCCGCAGGCGCGCAGGAAGGCGTGGTCGTTTTCGGCGTCGCCGACACCGACGACGTTGTGCGGCGACAGTCTGAGGTCCTGAAGCGCGGCTGTCAGTCCGGTCGCCTTGTTGATGCCGCTGGGCAGGATCATCACCGCGCCCTTGTTGAAGATGATTTCCAGCTCCAGCCCCAATTTCTTGATGACCTCGAGCGCGGTAGCCTGATGCGGTTCCCAGGTTGCGACGATCGAGCGTCCGACCGAAAGCGGTTTGACACCGCGTTTCCTGAGTTTGGCGATGAACTCGGGGGCGGGCGGCGGAGATATCGTCCGCTCCTCCTCGCTGGCCGGCGTGTAGATCAGCGCGCCGTTTTCGGCGACCACCTTGTCGAAAATCGCGACTTCGGGAAAGACGCGCTTGAGGTCGGGCAGCTCGCGCCCGGTGACGAGAATGAGTTTGCGGCCGCTCTTCTTGAACCGTTCAAGCGCCGCAAGCGTCTTCTCGGCAACGATCCCTTCATGCGCCAGCGTGCCGTCATAGTCAGTGGCCAGGGCAATGAAATACATGCCGTCAATAGCCGCCCACGATCGGCAATATCTCGCCGGTGATGTAGCTCGAGCAGTGCGGCGAGGCGAGGAACACGTAGGCCGGCGCGATCTCCTCCGGCTGGGCCGGCCGTTTCATCGGCGTGTCAGCGCCAAATTTTGAAACATCGCCGGCTTCCTTGTCCGAGGGGTTGAGCGGCGTCCAAACCGGGCCTGGCGCCACGGCGTTGACCCTTATGCCCTTCTCGACAAGGTTGCCCGAGAGCGCGCGGGTGAAGGCATGAATGCCGCCCTTGGTCATGGAGTAATCGACCAGTTGCTTCGAGCCCTCGATGCCGGTCACTGAACCGGTATTGATGATCGCCGAACCGGGTTTCATGTGCGGCACGGCCTCCTGCGCCATGTGGAAATAGCCGTAGAGGTTGGTCTTCAGCGTCGTGTCGAAATGCTCCTCGGTCAGCTCGCTGAAATCGCTGGAGTGGATCTGGAAAGCGGCGTTGTTGACCAGCACGTCGATCCGCCCAAACTCCTGCACGATCTCAGCCACCGCGTTGTGGCAGTGGTTGCGTGCGCTGACGTCCGCCTTGATCAGGATGCAGCGCCGGCCTTCCGCTTCGACGGCCCTTTTGGTATCTCTGGCGTCCCTATCCTCCGAGAGATAGACGATCGCCACATCGGCGCCTTCACGCGCATAGAGCACGGCCACCGCACGGCCGATGCCTGAATCGCCGCCGGTAATGACGGCCACTTTGCCGTCGAGCTTTTTCGATCCGATATAGTACGGCGCATCGTAAAGCGGCGCCGGCTCGATCGCCCATTCATGCCCCGGCTTCGGCTGGTGCTGCTCGGGGAAGGGCGGCTCGGGATATTTGCGGGCACCGGCCTGCATGGCGCCTTTTTGCCTGCCATTGGATTTGGACTTGTCCTTCTCGTCGATCCGGCGCTGGATGTGCCGTTGCTTGGCGGCCTCGCCGGCGACTTCCGATTTCATCTGCATGGTCATCTCCCTGGCTTGAAACCCAACAACGCATGTCCGGCGAAAAGGTTTATGCGACCACGTCATTCCTTGAGCCCGGCGACACGCTCCAGCAGCGGCCGTTGCAGCAGCGGCAGATGGCCGACGACGCTGAAGGCCGCGTTTCTGACGCCTTGCATGATGCCGTTGTCCGATTGGGCCACCGAGAGGATGCGCTCGCTGAGCGTGATCCACCGTTGCCCCACCGGGTGGCGTTCGCTTGTGTAGCCGGCAAGCGTGCCGTCGACGAAACGCCTGGCGAATGACGCGGCATCCTCGATGCCGAGATTCATGCCGCGCGCCCCTAACGGCGAATGCACATGCGCGGCATCGCCTCCCAGCAAGACGCATGCGGTTTGATAGCGCGGTGCCTGTCGTACCGGAATATGGAAGCGGTCGGCCCGCAACAACCGCGTGATCCGGTAATTGCCGGGGATGCGCGCCAACGCATCCTCGCTGTTTGAAACCGCGCGATAGCGCTTCTCGCCGATCGGGATGATGAAACCGACGTCGCCGTTCCTGTGAAGAAATGCGTGGGCGGCCATCGGCTCATAGGGCCAATCGTCGATGTCGGCGTCGGCAATGCTCCATTGCCGCCGATGCGTGTAGCCATCGAAGCCGATGCCCATGGCATCACGCACCGTGCTTTGCGCACCGTCGGCTCCGAAGACAAGGTCGAAACTTGCCTCGTCACGGCCGTCTGGCGCCTCGATCCGCACCTCGGCCCGGCCTTTGTGCTCGGCCATGCTGACAAATGTGCTTCGCCATTCGACGTCGATGCCAAATCCCTTGAGCGTATCGGTCATCAGCGATTCGGTGTCGCGCTGCGGCAGCGACAGCAGGAAATTATGGCGGTGCGGCAGGATCGAGAAATCGATCTCGCCGAGCGCTCGTCCTTCGAAGTAGAAACGGGCTCGGCGAATTTTCAATCCTTCGGCGAGCAATCGGGCAGCGACTTTGGACGGTTCAAGGATGTCGAGGCTGTGCGAACTGATGCCGACCGCCTTGGCGAGTGGCGTGGGGCCTTCCTTGCGGTCGATGATGCGAGGTGCAATGCCGCGCCTTGCCAGTTCGACTGCCGCCGTCAGCCCGGTCGGGCCGGCGCCGACGATCAGGATGGAAGCGTCCCGCGAAGCCGTCATCGTCGGGCGTCAGCTTTTTGGCAGTGCGTAGGCAATGATGTCGTCGCCGATCCTGGTCTCCATGAAATGGTGGCGCCGGGTGCAAGGGTCGCCAGCCAGGTCAGGATATAAAGCCATACACCGGCGGCATTGCCGGCAAGCAGCAGGCTGCCGGCGGCCAGCAGGGCGATCCCGGCGGGCAGATAGTGCCAGGATCCGCACAGCGCGATCAGCCAGGCACCGCCCCCTCCGATCAGCAGGCCGAGGATCGTCAGCAGCGCGCCGACGAACATCGTCCACCAGAGGGCAACGCCGGACCGGCTGCGAATGGGATGGGGGGGTGGGGGATGGTCATGATGCCTATCCGGGTGAAACAGAACGTGACCTCATCCGAACGCACGGAGGGTTAGATGGTTTCCGGTCAGCCCGACCAGATGGGCCAGGGCGGGGTAACCATTCTGTGATCTCCGCTGCCCCAGCCGGAACTTACCCACGCAGCCGCAGTTAGGCACTTTGCGGGGTGAATACGGTTTGCTGGATGCGAAATCGGCGAGGGAATGCCGCAGGTCTTTTCAAGGAGCGCCAACGGCATTTCACGCTTCGCTCTGTGGGGCGCGTGTTTCATGGCGATCTTTGCGGCTCTCGGCGGCACCGCCATCCTGCGTTCGGACTTCGTCACCGGCGTTGGCCGGCCGTTGGCGCAACCAGTGCCGTTCAGCCACAGGCACCATGTCGGCGAGCTTGGCGTCGATTGCCGTTATTGCCATAGCGGCGTCGAGACTTCGTCATCGGCGGGTCTGCCGGCGACCGAGGTGTGCATGACCTGCCATTCGCAGCTTTTCACCAACGCGGACATGCTGGCGCCGGTACGGGCAAGCGTTGCCTCCGGGCAGCCATTGCAGTGGCAGCGGGTGAACAGTGTCCCCGACTTCGTCTATTTCAATCATTCGATCCATATCGCTAAAGGCGTCGCCTGCGAGACGTGCCATGGCGAGGTCGACGACATGATCGGACAATAGGCCGAAGCGGCGCACCTCGTGATGCCTTGCCTGCACTCGGACCGGCCTCATACGGCCCGCTTTTGCCCGGCCGCCAGCGTAGAAATCTTTTGGCCGTGGCCGTTGAGTTGCCGGGCCTCGTCCTCGGCTGCGTCTTCAAGCTTGGCGACGAGCAGGTCCTTGAGGTCGCCGACCTCTTCCTCGATGTCTTCGATGGGTACGCCGGCATCGGCAGCCTCTTCCTTGCATTCCCTGGCGAGGATTTCCGCCTCCCTTTCAAGCTTGATCGGAGGCGGCGGCACATGAACGTTTTCGTGGATCCAGTCCTGCAAGAATTCTATCGCACTATCACTCATGGCGCTCACCTATAGCGGCAACCTGTAGTGCACATTAACGTACGTGCTGCAAAATGGATGCTTGGCAACGCCGGATTTCGAATAGCGATACTTGACGATAGCGTGATCGCCCTAAGGGCTAGAGCTTCTGCAGCCAAATGGGATTATCGGCGTCGCGGAAATGCGGCTAGCCAGACAGTTGGAGCGGGATCATTCTGCCCTTAGGACGTGTTGCGCCGCCGCGCCGGTGCTGCTCGATTAGGATCGCCTGACGGCCGAACATCGTCATCCGCAGCAGCCGGTCGTGCCGGCCACTCGGCGGCGCGGTCGGCGCGCATTTTGCGTTTATGCGCCATCCAGAACGGCAAGAGCTCAGCAAGAAAACTGTATATCGTGGTCTTCATCGGCATGCTCCGGACACGGGTTACAACTCGTGATCCCCGAGTTCCGTTCCGACAAAGAGTTGCGTTCCGACAAATCCGTCACTTCTACAACTGCGATTCGATCGGCAGGCACCCAACCAGCGCTGCAACGATGCGCCGATAGAGACTGGCCTCCGGTTCACGCGAATATTGCCGCATCTCGCCATCCGCCATGCCGAGCCACCGCAAGGCGCCTTTGTCCAGGACCAGCTGATAGCTCGTCTGCGGTGACTTTTCGTGCTCGAACAGCCGGCGCAACTCCATCACCAGATTGGTATCATGGAAAAGCACGCCCATTTCCGCATTCAACGACACCGAACGCGGATCGAAATTGAAGGAGCCGACAAACCCGAGCCTATCGTCGACCGTGAAGGCCTTGGTGTGGAGGCTGGCTCCCTTTGAACCGAAAACGGAGATGTTGGCCTGGCGGTCGAAGGGCTGCAATTCGAAAAGCTGGATACCTTTTTTAAGCAGCTTGCGGCGGCATTTGGCATAGGCGCCGTGCACGGCGGCGACGTCCGTCGCGGCGAGCGAGTTGGTCAGGATTGCAACCTCGGCGCCACGATCCACCAGCTTCGACAGGATGGCCAACCCGGTGCGGCTGGGGATGAAATAGGGCGAGACAATTTCGAGGCGCTGCCTGGTCGCCGCGATAGCGGGAAGCAGCTCTTTGGTCAGCCAGTTCCTGCGCCTTTTGCCGCGCACCTTTTCCGGCGGATCGGAAATGACGCGAACGTCTTTGGTCCAGCAGACGTCGCTGTGCGCTGCAACGAACTCCGTGATCGTGCGCCAGGCACTGAGGCTGTTCAAAAGCTGGCCGTCTGCTGTCGCATCGAGATTGTCGAGGAAATCGGCGCGCGAGACCACCGCAGCCGGGTTGAGCAGCTGGATCGGCTTTGCCGCCTCGCAATTCCAGAACGCCTCGAATATCTGCATCGTCTGCCCTACGGCAGGACCGAGAAGCAACAGGTCGAGATCGCGAAAATTCGTCTCCGCAGCGTCGAAATAGGCATCGCCGATATTTCTTCCGCCGACGATGGCCAAGCCCTCATCGGCGATCCAGGCCTTGTTGTGCATGCGGCGGGTCATCGCAAACAGCCGGGCGACCATCTCCAGCGTGCGAAAGATGCTGCCGTTCCTCATGCCGCTGGGGTTGAACAGCCTCAGCTCGATGTTCTTGTAGCTGTTGAGCGCCAGGTAAGCAGCGTCGCTGTTGCGCGGATTGATATCGTCCAGCAGCATGCGGACGCGGACACCGCGCTCCGCCGCCTTGACGACCTCCTGCATCAGCAGCCGGCCGCTATGGTCGTCGTGCCAGAGATAGTACATCAGGTCGAGGCTGCTTGTGGCACCGCGCGCGGCAAGGATTCGCGCGGCAAACGCGTCATAATTGTCGGCGATCAGCAGCAGCCCGCTATTGCCGGCAGCGATCTTGTCCCGGGCAAACCGCGAGATGGCTGTATCCATGAAGTGCACCGATAAACATCAGCGAAGCAAACCGTCTGAAATCTGACTAACAACCCTTCAGGTTCATTCTGGTTGCAGCCGCGGCTGCCGTATCGCGTCCAGGTTCAGCCGGGCCTTGATCGGCAGATGATCGGAAGCCCGCTGCGCCAGCGGCGTCTTGTGCACCTCGATGCTGGAAATCAGGTGCGGCGGCCTGGCTAGGATGCGGTCGAGCGCAAACAGCGGAAAGCGCGACGGAAAGCTCGGCAGAACCGCATCGATCGGACCGAAATGCGGCAGCAGGGCCAGCAGCGAAGACCTGTTGCGGACGCGCCATTCGTTGAGGTCGCCGAGCAGGATTGTTGGCCGCAGAACCGGGTGCGTGGCTTCGACCAGCGCGTTGGCCTGCTGCGAGCGCGACCGCCGCAGCAAGCCGAAATGTGCGGCTATGATCCGGAGGGAGACGCCCTTCAGTTCCAGGTCCGCGATAACCGCACCGCGCGGCTCGAGGCCGGGCAGCCGGATCTGGTTCACGCTTTCGACCACGCCGCGGCGTGCCAGGATCAGATTTCCGTGCCAGCCATGGCTGCGGCGGTTTTCCGGGACATGGGTGGGGACGAGGTCGCTGTCCCGCTCGAGCGCTGCGAGATCCAGCAAACCCTGCCTGCTTCCGGTTCTTTCGTCGGCCTCCTGCAAAGCAATGATGTCGGCGTCGAGTTCCTTAACCACGGCCGCGACCCGCTCCGGATCGAACCTGCCGTCGGTGCCGACGCATTTATGCACGTTGTAGGATGCGACCGTGGTGCACGAAATTTCATTGCCGGGTACCGTAAACCGCGGCACTTCCCTTCGCAGCGCAGCGCCAAGCGACCTTGGAAGGGTAGGCGATCGATCCAGCATGTTATCCATTTGCTGTTGAGTCGGTGAGTGGCGGCCATTGCGATTATGGCGCGTGCGGAGGTCTGAAACAACGACGACCTTGCAGAACCGTTCCACCATCCGGGCTCGGCGCGCCGGCGGTCTGGAACCCTGACGGGCAACAACACGTTTCGGAAATGCAGCGCAGTCAACGGAGAAGTCGAATGCAGTCCTTAGCCGCAGATTCCGCCCCCCGCCCAGGCCCGCTCAGGATTGTCCCGTTCGATGGAACCGTGACCGTCCGGTTCTCCGATGCCATTATTGCGTCGAGCGAGCGGGCAAAGCTGCTCTATGAAGACGGCCATGATCCTGTTTTCTACATACCCTTCGAGGACATCTATTTCGACCTCTTGGAGAAGACGAACACGACGAGCCACGGCCCGCTGAAGGGCACGGCAAGCTATTGGCGTGTTCATGCGGTCGGTTCGTCGGCAGAAGACTTCATGTGGGCCTACGAGACGCCCGACACCCCGGCATTGGCGATCGCCCGCCACGGTGCGTTCGATCCCGGCAGGGCGCGGATCGAGGCCGATCCCGCGGAAGACAAGCGGCACACACCGCACGTCACCGAGTAGACCCACATCGGCGACAGCCGCCAGCGGTCCGTCAGCTCGCGAACTCTTCTCTGAGGATGCGCAGGCCGTCTTCGTATTTCGCCGTCGAGGCCCCGATCTGCCGTGCCTGCCATAGATTGTCGGCAAGATCGGCGCGCTTGACAGGCAACGCCAGCGGGTTGGCCGCAGCCCTGCGAACGAACGCGGCATCGTCCTCGTTCGGCAGCCGCGTCATGGCGTCGACGGCAGACACGATGGACGGCCCGAACCCGGCCGCCTCAAGCCGGTCGCGGTTCCAGCCGTCGCCTTTTTCGATGACGTCGTGAAGATAGGCGATAGCTTTCTGGTCGAGCGTTTCGACGGCATCGACGAGCCGGCGGCAATGTTCGATATAGGGCCGCCCTGTCTTGTCAGACTGTCCGGCATGGGCCTGTTCGGCGATTTTCGCTGCGCGATAAAGCACGCTCATTGGGTCGACCCCGTAACGAACAGCGCATGTCCTGGCTAACGCGCCATCGTCGGTGCGAGTTCCTACGCGCCGCGGGACCCTGCTGCCTCACTTGCGAGCGGCGGGCGCGACGCGTCAGGACACGCGTTCAAAACTGTCGAGGCTGGTTCCAAAGGCGCGCCAGGCGGGCAGTTTCCTGGCTCGGGCCGGGGCACCTTCCTTTTCCGCCGACAAAGCGGCATCCGCAACGGTGTGCCACAGCATCTCCAGCTTCCCATCCCTGAGAATGCCGGTATAGCTCACCGCTGCGGCTCCGACCCGCCCTTCGGCCGCGCAAGTGAAGCCGATGACATCTCCATGGCAGGCTCCCAACAGCGGCAACGTCATGCCGAAAAAGGCGCTGTCCTCCAGCGCCGTCCTGAAGGTTCCGTTGATCCGTCCGCCCTCTTCGCTGGTCAGTTCGACCACCGACCCGTACTGGTTTTGCCAGATGCCCAGCCAACTCATCGCTGCTCCTCCTGATTGCCTCCATGGGGATTGTGCTGCCACACGGCCGCCAAGCCGCGGCCGGTGTAGCGGCCTTCAATCAGCCGCGATGCCAGCCATCGACATCTGAACGAAGCGTAGCGGCGCTTCCAGCGTCCAGCTGATGCCGTGCCTGGCGAATTCCAGGCGGCCGGTGCCGCTGAGCGCCTGCGGCGTGACGCGTTTGAGCACAACCGTTCCGAACCCGCGTCGCGTGTTTTCATCCACCAATGGTCCGTCCAGTTCCCGCCAGACAAAGCGGAAGCCGTCGCTGCCATCGGCGGCTGGGGTCACGGTCCATTCGACCTCGACCCGTCCGTCATGGTGCGACAGCGCTCCGTGCTTTACCGAATTGGTGGCCAGCTCGTGAAAGGCAATGCCGAGATATTGCACCGCGTTCGGCTGCAGCATGATCGTCGGCCCGCTCATCGACAGACGGGCCTGTGTCGCGAAGGCCTTGGTCTGTGCATGGATCAATTCGCCGATGGTCGCGCCACGCCATTCCGCATCGACCAGGAGGTCGTGCGATTCCGAAAGGGCCATGATGCGTTCCCGGACCCGTGAAAGGAAGGCCTCTGGCGTACCCGCCAGCTTGCTGGTCTCGCGGATCATCGAGACGATCACCGAATACTGGTTTTTAACGCGATGGTTGACTTCGCGCATGAGTGTGCGGATGCGCCGTTCGCTTTCCTTGTGGGGGCTGATGTCGCGCGCGATCTTGGAGGCGCCGATGATACGCCCAATGCCGTCGCGTATCGGCGAGATGGTGAGCGAAACCGGTACCAGGGTGCCGTCCTTGCGCTGCCGGATAGTCTCGTATGAAGGAATCCGTTCGCCGGCGCGAATGCGGCTGATGATCATGGCTTCCTCATCCAGGTGGTCGGGCGGGATGAGGATCGTCACCGGGCGCCCGATCGCCTCGGCGGGCGTGTAGCCGAACAGGCGTTGTGCCGCGTCGTTCCAACTGGTGATAATGCCGTTCAGGTCTTTCGACACGATCGCGTCCATCGAGGATTCGACGATGGCAGCGAGCCTTATGCCGGCGTCGTCAGCCAGCGCCTGGGTGCGCAGGTCGAGCAGGGTGTTGATAGCGCCGACGACCTCACCGCGCACATTGCGAAGCAGGACCGGGTGCGCGCTGAACGGGATGAACTGGCCGTCCGGCCGCTCGGCGATCGCCCGGCCCCCACGAACGTCCCGCTCCTCCAGCAAGGCAACGGCCATCGGACATTCGTCATGCGCCATCGGTCGCCCATCAAGGTGGCGAAGCTTCCATGAACCGCACCAGCGGTCCTGGCCAAGCATCGGACGATGTCCCCAGAGATCGGCAGCGGCTTCGTTGAAGAAGGTGATGTAGCCCTGTCTGTCGGTGGTGTAGACAGCCACAGGCAACGCCTGCATCAGATCGGCGGAAGAAACTTGCGGGATTCCGCCAGTCCTTAGTTCAACGACGTCCACCAGTCCCCCGCTCCGCTTGGATTGCCGACGGATTGCTACGTCATCTAAATGCGCGCGAGTGTTTTCGGTTCCGTTCGATCTGCTTTCGGACATTCAGGCCGATTTGCGTTTCGCCGCCGCCCTCGGACTTTTGTTCGGAGCCTTGCCGCCCTCCTGCGCCAGGCTCTTGCGCAGAACATCGGCGAGATTGACGACGTTCGTCCTCGGCTCGGGTGCCGGCTTGGGCGGTTTCTTGCCCTTGCGCTTGGCGTCGATCATCGCAACCAGCGCCTGTTCATAAGTGTCTTCGAACTTCGACGGGTCGAATTTGGCCGGCTTCTTGTCGATCAGCAGTTGCGCGATTTCCAGCATCTCGGGATCGACCTTGCGAGCCTTCAGCCCTTCGAACACCGCGTCCGCCGCGACCACTTCATTGTGGTTGCGTAGTTCCGTCATTACCATGCCCTTGCCAAGCGGCTGGATCAGCACCTCTCGGCCACGCTGGTACAGCACGACGCAGGAGCGGGCTGCCACTTTCTTCCTGGCCATGGCGTCCCGGATCACCGCGAAAGCCTCCGTGGAGGGCGCGTCGGCCGGAACCAGATAATAGGGTTTTTCGAGGTAGCGTGCGTCGATTTCGGCGGCGGGCACGAACTCGCCGATCTCGAGCGTATGCTGCGATACCATCTTCAGTTTCTTGATTTCGTCCGGCTCTATATGGATGAACTCGCCCTTTTCGACCTCATAGCCTTTTACCTGCTCCGCCGCCTCGACCGTGTCGCCGGTCTCCTCGTCGATATAAGCGCTCTTGACCGGGAGACCGTCCTTGCGGTTCAGGATCCTGAAATGCACTTTCTCGGCCTCGCTGACGGCGCCGATGATCTTGACGCCACAGGAAACCGATCCGACTTTCATAAAGCCCTTCCAGGCAGCTCGCGGCGTCGCCATGTCGATCACTCATTTGTCGAACGGACGGAACGGCTGCGAGCCGAAATCGTTCCGGCATGGCAGGCTGTTCCATATGCCGGCCCGGACGTTCGTTTCAGTTTCGTCAGGGGAATAGCGGAATGGCCCAACGCAGCGCAGGATTGCTCATCTTTCGCCGAAGGGAAGGACATCTCCAGGTCTTGCTGGTGCATCCGGGCGGACCATTCTGGGCGAAGAAGGACGACGGCGCATGGTCGATCCCGAAGGGCTTGGTCGACGAGAACGAGGACGACCTGGCGGCAGCAAAACGCGAGGCCGAAGAGGAGCTAGGCGTCGCCATCGATGGCGTTTTCGAACACCTTGGCAGCTACAGGCAGCCGGGCGGCAAGCTCGTCATCGCATGGTGCGTCGAGGCGGATTTCGACAGCGACGCCATCAACAGCAACACCTTCGTCATGGAATGGCCGCCAAGGTCCGGCTCGATGAAGGAATTTGCCGAAGTCGACAGAGCGGGCTGGTTCTCCCTGCCTGAAGCCAACCTCAAGATCCTGAAAGGCCAGCGCGCCATGCTGGCGGAGTTTGCCGGTCGGCATGGCGACGGATGAATTTGTTTCAGCCCAGTTCTTAAGGGCAGTGCTCGGGCTTGCTCCCGCTCTGCTTTAAGCGCGTTGCGGCCGCAGCGTGCGCAACGTGATCGAATAGCGGTGCTCGGCAACCGGCGGAATGCTGTGCTCCCATTCGTTGCGCGCAGCACCCGTCATCAGATAGGCCGATCTTGGATCGACGGTGACCGTCTTGCGGTCCCATCGCGTGCCGTTTTTCCGGCGCAGGCGGAAGCTGCAGGCGGCCAGCAGCGAAACGCCGGCGACCGCCTCGAAATGAGGCTTGTCGCGGTGCCAGCCGATACCGGCGCCCGGCCGGTACTCGTTGATCAGCACCTGCACGAAGGTTTCGGCGGGCAAGCGGGCAAAGGCTGCAACCTTTTCCCTGAGCGGCAGCAGAAAGCTGGGTATCGGCGGTGCCTCGACGACTTCGCCCCGGTCGTAATCATAACGCTGCCCAAAACCGACCACCCGTCGGTTTGCCAGATGGCCATAGAAGTCGAAGGGCTGAAAAGGCAGGGTTGCGAGCTGGCTCGGCAACGCTGCCTCCTCGTCCGGCGTGATCAGTTCGGGCTGGTAGCGGAATCCTTCCGGCAGGTCGTCGGCGGCGGCAAAGAGATCGCCCTGGCGGGCTGCAGCCGATGTCTTGAGCGGTGGCATCAGCCGTATTTGGTGAAGCCGGCCCTTAGCGGCAAGGCTACTTCGGCAGGAAGGAACCTCGCTCTCCGTGCAGGGTTATTCACACGACGGCGTGGATTGGACCTGTTGAGAATGCCTTCAACTGCGATCAGAAGCATCGATTACCAGCCGGCGACGAGGGTACTCTCCGTATGGTTCGTCCCGAGCGGAAACCGCTATGATTACGAGGACGTGCCGCCGCAGGTCCACGCGGCATTCCGCAAAGCCTCGTCGAAGGGCCGGTTCTTCAACGCGCATATTCGCGACCGGTACAAATACCATCTGGTCGAGCAGAGCCATTCGAGCTGAGCCGAGGCCATCCGCCTCAGCCGGGCCCCTCCATCACCTTGCGCGTGTGGCGGGCGATGACACCTTCTTCGTCGGTTGCGACGACGCGGACTTCGACCTTGCTGTCCGTCTGGTTCATGAGCGCTTCATGGGATTTGTTGGCGGCCTCGTCGATCGCCACGCCGAGCCAGCCAAGCCTGCCGCAAATCGCTTTGCGGGCCGGGGCCGAGTGCTCGCCGACGCCGCCGGTGAACACCAGGCATTCGAGGCCACCCAGCGTGTTGGCGAGGGCGGCAACTTCCCTGGCGGCGCGGAAGGCGAAAAGCTCCACCGCCTCGCGAGCCCGGCGGTCGTCGCTGGCCTCCAGCGTGCGCATGTCGCCGGAAATGCCGGACACGCCGAGCAGGCCGGATTCCTCATAGAGCATGTCTTGCAGCGCCTGTCCCGAAAGGCCTCTTTCCAGCAGCAGGTACAAAAGCACGCCCGGATCGATGGCGCCGCAGCGTGTGCCCATGACCAGGCCATCAAGCGCCGAAAAGCCCATCGTCGTATCGACGCTTCGCCCGTCGCGCATGGCGCACAGGCTCGCCCCGTTGCCGAGATGGGCGACGATGGTTCTTTTCGCCGCCAGATCGGGCGATATCTGCTTGAGCCGGCCGGCAACATATTCGTACGAAAGCCCGTGAAAGCCGTAGCGGTGGATGCCGTCCGCCTCGTAGCGGCGCGGCAGCGCAAAACGGCTGACCAGAGGCTCGATGGTCCGATGGAAGGCCGTGTCGAAGCATCCGACCTGCGGCAGGTCGGGCCGCAGCGCGGCAAGCGCCCGGATTGGTGCGAGGCTGCGTGGCTGGTGCAATGGCGCAAGCGGGGTCAGCCTATCGAGAGCCTCGATAATTGTCGGCGTCAGGCGGACAGGTTCGACGAACTCGCGTCCGCCATGGACGATGCGATGGCCGGCGGCGATCAACTTCCTTCCGCCAAGTTCGTTCTCGATCCACTGCAGCATCTGGCCGATGCCCATGTCGCGTGATGCGTCCGCGGCAAGTGGCCGATCGCACTGCAGCTCCCCATCGGCGGCTTTCGCGGTCAGCCTTGGCGCATCGCCCAGATCCAGCGAACCGCGCGAGGCAAGATCCGGCTCGGCGGACGCTGCAAGGTCGTAAAGTCCGAACTTGATGCTGGACGAGCCGGTATTCAACGCAAGGATCGATCGTCGCATCAATCGCCGGCCCTCGTCGCGCCGTCCTGTGGCCAGGACCATTTCTGGATCTCGGGCATGTCCTCGCCATGTTCGCGGACATAGGCCGTATGCTCAGCCAATTTCCCATGCAGCGCCGCGGCAAGCTCCTTCGCCCGCTCGGCCAGCCCCGGCACGCGCGCGATCGCAGCGAGTGCCAGATGATAGCGGTCGAGCTGGTTGAGCACGACCATGTCGAACGGCGTCGTCGTCGTGCCTTCCTCGCGAAAGCCGTGCACATGCATGTTGTCGTGATTGGCGCGCCGGTAGGTCAGACGGTGAATGAGATAGGGGTAGCCGTGATAGGCGAAGATGACCGGCTTGGCCCTGGTGAACAGTGCGTCGAATCTGTCGTCGGCAAAGCCATGCGGATGCTCGGAATTCGACTGCAAGATCATCAGGTCGACGACATTGACGACGCGGATCTTCAGGTCCGGAATGCCCGAGCGCAGGATGTCGGCTGCGGCAAGCGTCTCCAGTGTCGGCACGTCGCCGGCGCAAGCCAGGACCACGTCCGGTTCTTCGCCCTTGGCAACCGTCCCGGCCCATTCCCAGATGCCGGCGCCGGCCTGGCAGTGCGCTTCCGCGTCCTCGGCTGACAGCCATTGCGGCGCTGGCTGCTTGCCGGCGACGATGACGTTGATGCGGTTGTAGGTTTTCAGGCAATGGTCGGTGATCCACAGCAGCGTGTTGGCGTCGGGCGGGAAATAGAGCCTGACCGTGTCGGCCTTCTTGTTGGCGACGAAATCGGCAAAGCCCGGGTCCTGATGGCTGAAGCCGTTGTGATCCTGTCGCCAGACATGCGAGGTCAGCAGGTAGTTGAGCGAGGCGATCGGCTTGCGCCAGGCAAGTTCGCCGGAGGTCTTCAGCCATTTGGCGTGCTGGTTGACCATGGAATCGACGATGTGGACGAACGCCTCGTAGCACGAGAACAGGCCGTGGCGGCCGGTCAGCAGATAGCCCTCCAGCCAGCCTTGGCAAAGGTGCTCGCTGAGCACTTCCATGACGCGGCCGTCACGGGAAAGATGGACGTCGTAGGGCTCGATCCGCTCCATCCAGATCCGATCCGTGACCTCGAACACGTCGTCGAGGCGGTTGGAGGACGTCTCGTCGGGTCCCATCAGCCGGAAATTCCTGGCCTCGGCGTTCAAGCGGATCACATCGCGAAGATAGCTCCCCACGGCCCGCGTCGCCTCTCCGACAGCGCCGCCCGGACGCTGTACGTCGAGCGCCAGGCCTCTCCACTCGGGCAGCACCAGGTCCTGTTTCAGCAGGCCGCCATTGGCGTAGGGGATTGCGCCCATTCGTCTTGGTCCTGTGGGCGCCAGCGCCGCGAGCTGCGCCAGGAGATGGCCGCCTTTATCGAACAGTTTTTCCGGCTCGTAACTGCGCATCCAGTCTTCCAGGATCTGGCGGTGCGCCGCATCGCCGCGTGCATTCGACACCGGCACCTGGTGCGAACGCCAGAAATCCTCGACTCGTCTGCCGTCGACCTCTTTCGGCCCGGTCCAGCCCTTTGGGCTGCGCAGCACGATCATCGGCCACAGCGGCCGCTCTCCCTTCCAGCCCGCGGCTCGTGCCGGCTCCTGGATGGAGTGGATCCGGTCGAGCACCGTATCGAGCGTGCGGGCCATCTCGCGATGCATCGCGGCAGGTTCATGACCTTCGACAAAGAAGGTTTCGTAGCCATAGCCGAGGAACAGGCTGCGCAACGCCTCGTCTTCCATGCGGCCGAGGATCGTCGGGCTGGCGATCTTGTAGCCGTTGAGATGCAGGATCGGCAGGACGGCACCATCGGATGCCGGGTTCAGGAACTTGTTGGAATGCCAGGCCGCGGCGAGCGGGCCGGTCTCGGCCTCGCCGTCGCCGACGACGCAGGCAACCACAAGGTTCGGATTGTCGAAGGCGGCGCCGAAGGCATGGACCAGCGCATAGCCGAGTTCTCCGCCTTCGTGGATCGAGCCGGGCGTCTCCGGAGCGGCGTGGCTCGGCACTCCGCCTGGAAACGAGAACTGCCGGAACAGCTTTCGCAGGCCGTCTTCGCCCCTGCCGACCTCGGGATAGATCTCGCTGTAGGTGCCCTCGAGCCAGGTGTTCGCGACCATTGCCGGGCCGCCGTGACCAGGACCGCAGATGAACAGGACATCGAGACCACGTTCGCGGATAATCCGGTTCAGATGCACATAGATGAAATTGAGGCCGGGCGTCGTGCCCCAATGGCCGAGCAGCCGCGGCTTGATGTGCTCGGGCCGCAAGGGCTCGCGCAAGAGCGGATTGTCGAGCAGATAGATCTGGCCAACCGAGATGTAGTTCGCGGCGCGCCAGTAGCGGTCCATCAGATCGATCTGGTCAAGGCCGGTCGTATGCGCAGCGGTGCGGGCCTCGTCGTTCATGGAAATGCCTCCGTAATACACTCGTCCGTCGTTATCTGGAGTGGCGTCGCGTCGGAGAAAGGATTTGCCTCGAAATAAGTTTGGGCGGCGCGGCCGGCGCCCGCTTGTCGATCCTGCAACGCGCCTCGCCAGACAAAAGCGGGTCGGTCTTTTGGGGAACCTCGGGGCTTGCCAACGGTTAGGAAGATGCACCGCATTGCTTGAATCCAAGGGGACCGCCGAGGCCCTGAGATATGAGCCGGCCGAAGTGCCGTTGAGCAGCTTGGGCGATTGCAGCGGAAGCCCTAGGAGGAGCAGAAAGATGCTCGATCTCTCCCATGCCCGCAACCAAATGGTCGATATCCACCTGAGCCGCCGTGGCATTCGCGACCGCAATGTCCTTCTAGCGATGCGCGAGGTCCCGCGCGAGGCTTTCGTCGAGCCTGGCTTCGAAGAATTCGCCTATGAGGACGGGCCGCTGCCGATCGCCGAAGGTCAGACGATATCGCAGCCCTATATCGTTGCATTCATGATCGAAATGGCGGAGATCGGAGCCGGTGACCACGTCCTCGAGGTCGGCACCGGATCAGGCTATGCGGCTGCCGTAATGAGCCGGATCGTCGAACGCGTCTACACGATCGAGCGCCACGCCGCGTTGGCTGAAACGGCAAGGCAGCGGTTCAAGAAGCTTGGCTACGACAATATCGAAGTCCGCACCGGCGACGGCACCAAGGGCTGGCCCGAGGCGGCACCGTTCGATGCGATCCTGGTTGCGGCCGCCGGACCCGGCGCGCCGCTCGCCCTGCAGGAACAGCTCGACGTCGCTGGCCGGCTTGTCATCCCGGTCGGCGATGAATTCGACTCGCAGCGCCTGCTCAAGGTCACCCGTACCGGCGCCGCAACCTACACCGAAGAGGATTTCGGCGGCGTGCGGTTTGTTCCGCTGATCGGCGAGCAAGGCTGGGGCGAGCCAGGCAGCGACAGCCAGATAGCGGCCGATCTTCCGCACCGACATCAGCGCAGAAGCAGCCTGCCGCGGATGATAGCGGCCGCCGCCGAGCCGCTTCCGGATTTCGACGATCCGGCCTTCGGTGCGCTGTTCGACCGGTTTGCCGACCGCCGCGTCGTCTTGCTCGGCGAAGCCAGCCACGGCACGTCGGAGTTCTACCGCGCGCGCGCCGCGATCACTCGCAGGCTGATCGGGAAGCATGGCTTCACCATCGTCGCGGTCGAGGCCGACTGGCCCGATGCCGCGGCGATCGACCGTTACGTCCGCCATCGGCCGCCGCGGCCGGGCGCCGCGCCGCCGTTCCAGCGCTTTCCCACCTGGATGTGGCGCAACACCGACGTCGCGGCGTTCGTCGACTGGATGCGAGTGCGTAATGAGCGGATCAGCAAATCCTCCCGGCGGGCCGGATTCTATGGCCTGGACATCTACAATATGGGCGGATCGATTGCGGCGGTCCTGCAATATCTCGACCGGGTCGATCCGCAGGCGGCGAGGATCGCGCGCGAACGCTATGGCTGCCTGACGCCTTGGCAGAACGACCCGGCCACCTATGGCCGTGTCGCACTCACTTCCGGTTACCAGAAATGCGAGAAGGCCGTGCTCGAGCAATGCCGGGAACTGCTTTCCAGAGAGCTCGACTATGCGCAGCAGGACGGTATCGATTTCCTCGACGCCACCCAGAACGCCCGCCTGGTCGCCTCCGCCGAGCGTTATTACCGCACCATGTATTATGGCGGCGCGCAATCCTGGAACCTGCGCGACACCCACATGTTCGAAACGCTGGAGCACCTGCTGCAGGCCCGCGGCCCGAATGCCAAGGCGGTGGTGTGGGCACATAATTCCCATATCGGCGATGCCCGCTATACCGAAATGGGGATCGTCAGGGACGAACTGAATATCGGCCAGCTCTGCCGCCAGCGTTTTGGCGACGAGGTTGCCTTGATCGGGCTCAGTACGCATTCCGGGACGGTGGCCGCCGCCACCGACTGGGACGGCGACATGGAAGTGAAACCGGTTCGGCCTTCCCACAACGACAGCTATGAGCGGCTTTGCCACGACAGCGGCGTCTCGCCTTTCCTGCTCGATTTCGAGCGCGACGACACGCTGCGCGAACGGCTTCTGGAGCGCCGGCTGGAACGCTTTATCGGCGTCATCTACCGGCCCGAAACCGAGCTCCACAGCCATTATGCGGACGCCTCGCTCGCCCGCCAGTTCGATGCTTTCGTCTGGTTCGATGAAACCAGTGCCGTGACGCCGCTTGGGCCGGAACATGCGGGGACAGGCCTTCCCGAGACCTATCCTTTCGGGCTGTAGCGAATTTGGACCCTGGGAAAGCGGAAAATCAAAAGAAGGAGGTCACCGATGGCCGGAAAAAAGACTCATGAGCAGCAATTGCGCATCATCGAAGAGCGCGAGAACACGAAAAACGCCGGGAAGGATTTCGACGCGGAAGCGGATTTGAAAAAGACCAGGCAAGAGCGCGAGGCGTTCCGGCGCGGTGCCGAGCTCAGATCGGACCCGAAGGATATTGCCGATCCCGACGATCGCAACATCATCCGCGGCGAGCACCAGGAAAGCGCCCACAACAAGCATCGCGCCGACCGCTGAACGGCCGGATCGCTTGACGTTAAGACAATACGGCGCCGGGTCCGTTCCCTGATCTGACGGATGCAGCGTTCGTGGCCGCAAAATTGGCGGACGAGGGCGCCGTCTCGATCCCTGGCGCTATTCGACAAAAAATGTCGCGGCGACAGCAATTGAGACGAGGCTCAGCATCGCCAGGCCTGCCCTGGCGACATGCGAAGCCTCCCAGACGTTGCGCAAATCTCTCCAGTCGCCAGTCTGCTTTCGAGAGAACATTGAAAAGAACGTCGCGGCGGATTTCGGCAGGGCAGTGTCTTGCACCCAGAAATTATTGACGGGGTGCGTGACCAACCAATAGGTCGCGTGCTCCGCCAGCAGGAAGACAAGCGCCGCCAAGGTCCACCAGAATCGGGCGCTTGGATAGGGCGTCAGGTAAAGCAGGACGGCGAGTGCAATGATGCCGCCGATCTCGGCGAACCCGCCGATCGTGAAGCCGGGATAGTAGATCGCCTGCACTGATCTGTAGGTGGCCTCCTTGAGGCGCAACTTGCCGGGCAATTCTAGAGCGTGCGCGAGCGAGAGCGCCATCGACACGGCGACCAACAGAAGCGTGGCGATCGTCAATGCGCGCATGTTCCTGCTCCCGACCATGCCCTCGTGGTGCGCGCGTAGATAGGGTGGTTGGTGATCCGGTAAAGGCAACGACACCCGACTTCGCCGGCAAGTCCGGTTCGGTCATTCCCCGATCTGGCTGGTCGACCGTTCGTGGACTGTGGCGCCGGTCTGCGCGTCGACCGCGACCATGCTGACCTCGTAGCCCCAGAGCTTGCGGATATGGCGCAGTGTGGCGTCGCGGCTGCCGCCTTCCAGCACTATGCCGTCCTTGACCTTATGCTGCAGGCGCAGATGCCGGTCGCCGAGCAGGTCCACGTCCACCACCTGGATGTCCGGCCGGCTGGCGCCGATATCGTAGCTGTGGGCGAGTGCGGCGCGGATGCTCTCGTAGCCGCGCTCATTGTGTATCGAGGCGACTTCGTAGTGCGGATCGTTGGCCGCATCGGCAAGCACAAAGAACCGCCATTTCCGGATCAGGGTAGGGCTCAGATACTGGCGGATGAAGGACTCGTCGCGATGGTTGGCCCAGGCGTCCAGCAGGGTCTGGCGCCAGTCGCCATTGCCGGCGATATCGGGAAACCAGTCGCGGTCCTCGGCGGTCGGCGCGGTCGAGATGCGCTGGATGTCCTGCATCATGTCGAGGCCCAGCGCGTAAGGGTTGATACCGGAAAAGCGCGGATCGTCGAAGCCCGGCTGGAAGATCACGTTCGAATGGTTGCGCAGGATCTCCAGCATGGCACCTTCGCCGATCAGGCCGCGGTCGAACAAAAGGTTCATCAGCGTGTAATGCACGAAGGTGGCGCAGCCCTCGTTCATCACCTGCGTTTGGCGCTGCGGATAGAAATACTGCGCGATAACGCGGACAATCCGGATAACCTCACGCTGCCACGGTTCCAGGATCAGGCTGTTCTTCTCCAGGAAATAAAGCAGGTTTTCCTCGGGCAGCTTGAGCGATTTCTTGCGCTCCGCCATGATGTCCGTCTCGCGGGGCTTGGCGCCGTCCTTCGAAGGCGGCAGCGTGCGCCATAGGTCATTGTAGGAACGCTCCTCGTATTCCAGGCGCTCGCGAACGCCCTCGCGCTGCTTTTCCGACGACAGCTTCGGCGGCCGGTGATATCTGAACACGCCCTGTTCCATCAGCGCATGTGCGGCATCGAGGATCTCTTCCACCGCATCGACGCCATGCCGCTCCTCACAGCGGGCAATGTAACCCTTGGCAAAGTCCAGATAGCTGAGGATGGCGCTGGCGTCCGTCCACTGCTGGAACAGATAATTGTTCTTGAAGAAATGGTTATGGCCGAGTGCCGCGTGCGCCGTCACCAGGGCCTGCAAGGCCATGGTGTTTTCTTCCATCAGATAGACGATGCAGGGATTGGAATTGATGACGAGTTCATAGGCGAGCCCCCGTCCGCCTTTGCGATAGAGCAATTCCTGGTAGAGGTAGTGCTTGCCGAACGACCAGTGCCGGTACATCAGCGGCATGCCGACCGAGGAATAGGCGTCGAGCATCTGTTCGGACGAGATTATCTCCATCTGTACCGGATAGACGTCGAGGAGGAGCTCTTCGGTGGCGATCGCCTCGATGGTCTCGTAGGCGCGCGACAGCGTCCTGAAATCCCAGTCGGAACCGGAAAACAACAACCCGGATCTGCTCGCCATCAGCCCCCTCTTTCACCGCTCTTTTGATAACCCGGCTGTCTGGCGAAGAGCTGGCGGAAAACCGGGTAGATGTCGGCCGCCGTGGCGATGCGGCTCATCTGGAAGTTCGACCACCTCAGCTTGACCGCACTGTAGGCACGCCACAGCGACGTGCCGTTGTCGGTGGCGCCGAAGATGTGGCTCTCGCGCTCGTCGAGGATCTCGACGTAGGCAAAATACTGGCAAAGCCGCATGATCTGTTCGTCGAGCAGGGTGATGCAGCGCTCCGAATCGGTGACGAAATTGTCGCCGTCCGAGGCCTGGGCGACATAGATGTTCCATTCGCGGCTGGGATAGCGCTGCTCGACGATGCGGTGCATCTCCTCGAGCGCCGTGGAAACCACCGTGCCGCCGCTCTGGGTGTTGTAGAAAAAGGTCTCCTCGTCCACCTCCTGCGCCTCGTGCGTGTGGCGGATGAAGACCACCTCGGTCCGGTCGTAGCGCCGTTTCAGGAACAGGTGCAGCAGCACGAAGAA
Source organism: Mesorhizobium sp. M1365 (assembly GCF_040317865.1). Lineage (NCBI taxonomy): Bacteria > Pseudomonadati > Pseudomonadota > Alphaproteobacteria > Hyphomicrobiales > Phyllobacteriaceae > Mesorhizobium > Mesorhizobium sp. M1365. The sequence goes on along the minus strand of NZ_JAMYLG010000006.1, from coordinate 220,108 downwards.
GCGCTTGGCCAGATCCTTCTCGCGTTCGCCCATCGAGCCGGACACGTCCATCAGGCAGAACATCACCGCATTGGCATTCGGCACCGGCTGGGCGTCGAAGCGGTTGAAGCGGATGTCGACCGGGTCGACATAGGCGATTCGCTTGCGGCGGCGCTCCAGTCGCTCAAGCTCTTCCTGCAGCGCCACGATGCGCTGGCGCATCTCGGCGTTCTGCGGCTTCGCCTCCAGCGACGTGATCTCCTGCGCGATTGCGTCGAGTTCCTCCTGCTTGGGGCGCCGGAGTGCTATGCGGCGGCCATGGCTGTTGCGCATCGTGCGCCCGACATTGATGTTGGTCGGCGAGCCGGTCGCGGCGAAGCCGGCCCGGCGCGGCTTGAAAGCGAGGATCTCCTTGAGGTTGAGCTTGACCATGTCCGGCAGTTCGAGGTCTTCGAAAAAGAGGTCGAGAACCTCTTCGCGCGACAGCACGAAACGGAAATCGTCCTCCGATTCGGTTCTTCCCGGGGCTGATCCCATGCCGCCGCCCTGGCCGGGCTTGGGCAGCCGGTCGCCTGGGGTGAAATGCTTGTTGCCGGGCAGGACGTGCTGGCGGCTGCCGCTGTTCCTGGCATCGTTGAAGCTCGGCTCGCCGGTACCCCGCGCCGGCATCGAAACGGCATGCTCGGCGTCCACGTCGGCGATCTTGCCGGCGCGGATCTGATCGCGGATGGTGCGCTTCAACTCTTCGCGCGCCCGCCGCAGGAAACGCTGCCGATTGCCGAGGCTTTTGTCCTTCGGGTTCAGTCGGCGATCAATGAAGATCGGCATATGTTACCCCGGGCTGGCTTCAACCCGCCTTGTTCACCCGCATGTACCAGTCCACCAGCCGGCGGACCTGGCGCTCGGTGTAGCCGCGCTGGATCATCCGCTGCACGAATTCGGTATGCCGCTTCTCCGTCACGCTGTCCTGCTTGGAGCCGAAGCTGATCACTGGCAGCAGGTCCTCGACCTGCCCGAACATCCGCTTCTCGATGACTTCGCGCAGCTTCTCATAGCTTGTCCATGACGGGTTGCGGCCATGGTTTCTGGCCCGCGCGCGCAGCGTGAACTTCACCACTTCGTTGCGGAAGTCCTTGGGATTGGCGATGCCGGCCGGCTTTTCGACCTGCGACAATTCGTTGTCCAAGACCTCGCGATTGAGGATCTGGCCGGTATCGGTATCCTTGTAGTCCTGATCCTCGATCCAGGCATCGGCGTAGGCGATATAGCGGTCGAACAGGTTCTGGCCGTATTCGCTGTAGGATTCCAGATAGGCCTTCTGGATCTCGTGGCCGATGAACTCGGCATAACGGGTGGCCAGCTCCGACTTTATGAAATCGAGATAGTCCGCCTCGGTCTCCTTCGGGAACTGCTCGCGCTTGATCGCCTCTTCAAGGATGTACATCAGATGCACCGGATCGGCCGCCACCTCTTCGGTGTCGTAATTGAAGGTCTGCGACAGGATCTTGAAGGCGAAGCGGGTGCTGACGCCGGTCATGCCTTCGTCGACGCCGGCGGCGTTTCGGTATTCCTGGACCGACTTCGCCTTGGGATCGGTTTCCTTGAGGTTCTCGCCGTCATAGACGCGCATCTTGGTGTAGAGCGGCGAATTGTCGTGTTCGGCCAGGCGGGTCGAGACGGTGAACCGGCTGAGGATATCGAGCACTTCCGGAGCGCAGGGGCTGTTAGCCAATTCGCTTTCGCGCAACAGCTTCTCGTAGATCTGCCGCTCTTCGGTGACGCGCAGGCAATACGGCACCTTGACCACCAGGATGCGGTCGAGGAACGCCTCGTTGTTCTTGTTGTTCTTGAACTGCAGCCATTCCGATTCGTTGGAATGGGCAACGATGATGCCCTGATAGGGGAAAGCGCCGAAATTCTCGGTGCCGTTGTAGCTGCCTTCCTGAGTGGCGGTCAGCAGCGGATGCAGCACCTTGATCGGCGCCTTGAACATCTCGACGAATTCGAGCAGCCCTTGCGTCGTCCGGTTCAGCCCGCCGCTATAGGAGTAGGCGTCCGGATCGGACTGGCTGAAGTTTTCCAGCTGCCTGATGTCGACCTTGCCGACCAGGGCCGAAACGTCCTGGTTGTTCTCGTCGCCCGGCTCGGTCTTGGCAATGCCGATCTGGCGCAGCCTGGACGGCATCAGCTTGACGACGCTGAATTTGGAGATGTCGCCGGACAATTCGTCGAGGCGCTTGGCCGCCCAGGGCGAGATCAGGCCGTTCAGCCGCCGTCGGGCGATGCCGTATTTGTCCTCCAAAAGGTCGCCCATGCGGTCGGGGTCGAACAGCCCGAGCGGCGATTCGAAGACCGGGCTGACCTGGCCGCCGACCTTCAGCGTATAGATCGGACGCTGCTCCATCAGCCTTTTCAGCTGCTCCGCAAGCGAGGACTTGCCGCCGCCGACCGGGCCAAGCAGATAGAGGATCTGCTTGCGTTCCTCGAGCCCTTGCGAGGCATAGCGGAAATAACCGGCGATACGCTCGATCGTATCCTCCATGCCGTAAAAGTCGGCGAAGGTTGGATAGATCTTGATCGTCCGGTTCGAAAAAATACGGCCGAGCCGCTCGTCCTTGCTGGTATCGACAAAGGTCGGCTCGCCGATCGCCTCGACCATCCGTTCGGGTGCCGAGGCGTACATCGACTTGTCCTCGCGGCAGGCAAGCAGATATTGCTGGAGGCTTATCTCCTCCTGAGCCGCATTCTTGTAAACCTCGGAAAACAGATCGAAGACGTCGGATTGATTCTCACGCATGGTATTCCTAGCCCCGGAGCCGGTGTGGCTGCACGTTTGTCTCTTGAACAACCAAATGTCAGAAAGCCCTTGTGGTTCCCTTCACTTCGCAGAAGTGCATGTGATAGAAGGATAAGAGTCTAGATAAGGACATCCTGAGTGCAGACAAGGCGTGCAACGTCCTGACCGAGGCATAAAATCCTGAATTGCACCGCGCCCCGCTGACGACTCCCAACAAGACGGAGGAACGGTTCGGGTCCTTCCCGGTTGTGAGGGAAAGGAGACGGTCGATGTCTGGGAATAGTTTGTGGTTGCTCGTTGTTGCAGGCGGTCCACTGCTGCTGGCAATCCTGATCGCCTACGCCCTGCTCACGCAGCGCCGTCGCGGCCCGGCGGAGCGCAGGGAAAGCGAGCGCGCCACCGAGCGCCTGTATCAGGAAAAGAAGGACTGACCGACAGGATCGCAGCTCAGCTGCCGGCGGCCGCCAGCCCGGTCGCTTTTTCGGCGCGCAGCAGCATGCCAAACAGGTCACGCGGCTCATCGGGATCGGCCAGAAGGTCTAGTTCCTCGTAAAGGCCGGTCCGCTGAAGCTGATCGCGAACGTAACGCAACGCGGAAAAATCCTCGATCGCAAAGCCGACGGAATCAAACAATGTGATCTGTCGGGCGTCCGTCCGGCCTGCTGCCTTTCCTGTCATCACCTGCCACAATTCGGTGACCGGATGATCCGCATCGAGCTGCTGGCTCTCGCCTTCGATGCGCGTCTGCGGCGGGTATTCGACGAAAATATCCGAGCGCAGCAGAATGTCGCGATGCAGCTCGGTCTTGCCCGGGCAATCGCCGCCTACTGCATTGATGTGCACGCCGGATCCCACCATGTTGTCGGTCAGGATTGTTGCCGACCGCTTGTCGGCGGTAACCGTGGTGATGATCTCTGCACCCTCAACGGCCTCCTGCGCCGACGCGCAGAGCTTGATGTCGAAGCCCAGGCCGGCAAGGTTCTTCATGCATTTGGTCGAGGCCGCCGGGTCGATATCGTAGAGACGCAGCCTGTCGACGCCAAGCAGCGCCTTGAAGGCAATGGCCTGGAATTCCGATTGCGCGCCATTGCCGATGATCGCCATGCAACTGGCGGCCTCTGGAGCGAGGTATTTCGCCGCGACGGCCGAGCTTGCGGCGGTTCTGAGCGCCGTCAGGATGGTCATTTCCGAAAGCAGCATCGGATAGCCGTTGCCGACATCGGCAAGCACGCCGAAAGCGGTCACGGTCTGGCGGCCGTCACGCGTGTTCTTCGGATGCCCGTTGACGTATTTGAAGCCGTAAAGCTGCCCGTCGCTGGTCGGCATCAGCTCGATGACGCCGTCAATGCTGTGCGAGGCGACGCGCGGCGTCTTGTCGAACAGCTCCCAGCGCCTGAAATCCTCTTCGATATAGGCGGCAAGCTCGACCAGAAAGCGCTCGATGCCGATGGCAAGCACCAGCTTCATCATGCGGTCGACGCTGACGAACGGGACGATGTTCAAATTGACGGTCATGGCTCAGAACCCCCTCGTCGGGCGGTCCATGATCCGCCGGCCCATCAGGCTTGCGGTCAGGTCAACCAAAAGCGTGGCGGTGCGGCCGCGCTCGTCAAGAAATGGGTTGAGCTCGACCAGGTCGAGACTGGTGACGAGGCCGCTGTCATGTAGCATTTCCATCGCCAGATGCGCCTCGCGGAAGGTGGCGCCGCCGGGAACGGTGGTGCCCACCGCCGGGGCGATCGACGGGTCGAGAAAATCGACGTCGAGGCTGACATGGAGCATGCCATTGGCGGCGCTCACCCGTTCGAGAAAGGCGCGAAGCAGTTGCGCTATGCCGTGCTCGTCGATCGAACGCATGTCGTGGACCGTCACGCCGGCTCTGCGCAATGCATCCCGTTCCGCCAGGTCCACGCTGCGGATCCCCAGCGCGCATATGCAAGCCGGCTCCACCTGTGCTGTAAGGCGGGGGAAATAGCCCTCGAAGCCGGGCTGCCCGCTGGCATAGGCCAGCGGCACGCCATGCAGATTGCCGCTGGTCGTCGTGTCGAGCGTATGAAAATCGGGGTGGGCGTCGAGCCACAGCACGAAGAGCGGCCGACCGGCATTCGCCGCGCGGCGGGCTATGCCGGCGAGCGTGCCGGCCGAAATGCTGTGGTCGCCGCCGAGAAAGATCGGCATCGCATCGGCGCTTGCGGCATAGGCAGTTTCGCTGATCGCTGCCGTCCAGGCGGCGATTTCCGGCAGCGCCTTCACCGCCGCGTTGCCGTGTACGACAGGGCGCATATCGGCAGGGACAATCGTTCCGAGGTCGGTCAGCGTATGGCCAAGCTCGGTCAGCGCGCCGGCCAGACCTGCCGTGCGAAGCGCGCTCGGCCCCATCTCGCAGCCCATGCGGCCTGAGCCGGCCTGGATCGGCGCCCCAACGATCGTGCAATGCATTTGTCATACCCCGCCAATTACGATGGCTTTATTGAAGCCGGCATCGCTGGCAGAATGAACATGTCAAATTGGCAAATTTGTCGAAGTGCCTTACCATAGCGGCAGCATCTACTTCCGTTGTGAGCAAACATGGACCGTCTCGATGAGCAGATCATCACCTCTTTGCGGCACGACGCCCGGCGCAGCATTTCCGACCTTGCCGTTAGCCTGGGTGTCTCCCGGGCAACGGTAAGGTCCCGGATCGAGCGACTTGAAAGAGACGGCGTCATCGTCGGCTACACCGTCATTCTACGCGCCGACGCGGTCGATCAGCGGGTGCGTGGCATCATGATGATCGAGATCGAGGGCCATGCCGCCGATCGCGTCATCCGGGCGCTGGGCGGCTTCTCCGAGGTCTCGACCATCCACACCACCAATGGCCGGTGGGACCTGGTGATAGAACTCGGAACCCAGACGCTGAGCGAGTTCGATGCGGTGCTGAGACGTATCCGGCTGATTCCCGGAATTACCGGCAGCGAAACAAGCCTGCTCCTGGCAACGCCGCGCACCACCAAGGCGCGGCTGTGATCTTCGCCCTTGACCTCCAGCGGCAATGAAATCCCAAGCCAGGGAACCTTCAATTGCCGCCGCGGTTAGAGCAATTCCAGGAAAAGTGTGAAACGGTTTTCCGTTCGGAATTGCGTCAAAACAAGAGTGATCGGTTCAGCGTTTCCCCCGATGAACCGTTCTAGGCTCGGACAGCCCTTCTTCGAGGGAGAACAATCATGGCTCACGCCCAGCAGGAACTGGTCGAATTCGTTATCAGCAAAGCGTTCAATCCGGTCATGCGGGCCAAACCAGACGGAAAATCCGATGCCGAACGCAAGACGCTCGAGCACGTCCAGCAAGCCACGAAGACCGAGATCGAGCGCTATCGCCATTACGGCTCGGCCGAGGAGGTCGCGACCAATTTCAAGCGCGACCTGAGCTCAGATGCCGCCAAAAAGTTGCACGCCCAGCTGCGGCGCCTGCATCTGCCGACGATCGAGGATATTCGCGACGAATTTGAGGACAAAGCCCGCAAGCTTGGGGTCAAGGCCTCGTCGTAGATCCGCGACCGGTCCTCGGTGACGTCCGTCAGGCTGTCATCACAAACCGTCCTTGGTCGGAGGCCACCCTGACCGAACCGTCTCGGGGATGTTGTCCGACGTCAGATCGCCCCGATTGAGCTTTTCAATCGCTTCATCGGCTTCGCTTTCGTCGAGACCGGAAAGCGGCAACCCGCCGACCACGACGGCTTCGTCGCTCTCGCTGTCATAGACCTCCCAGAGGCCTTCCGGATCCTGTCGTTTGTCGAACGCCATGGCACTCCCCAACACCGCTATTGTACGCCTGCCACCCATTTCAGGGCCTGGGCTTTTTCGTCCTCCGGGAACACCCGCGCCTCGATTTGCGGAAACAGCGCGTCCGTCATTTCCGTGGCTGCCTTGATCCACTGCTTGTTGGAAATCACGGCGGCACGTTTGAAGCGGTGGACCTCGCCAAGTTTGCTCAGCCCATACTGCAGGTCGCGCCGCAAGGCGCCAGCCGTCATGTCCTCGAAATCGGCAAGATCGGTCAGGACGCCGATGTCCTTGTGGTCGCTCAGTTTCGCTTCGATCGCCGGGATGACTTTGTCGTAGTCGTCCGCCGTCACGGTGCCGGTGACACGAAAGGCGGCGACATTCTGGGGAGCGGCAATCATCTCGATCATTTTTTCCTCCGGTCTCTGACTGGCTGCCTGCCCGAAACAAACTCGGGCCATTGGCGGATGTTCCCTGCCGGAGGCGTGCTTGGCTTCAACCTGACATGGTTAGAACGACGATCGGCCGGCTTCCCCGACCGGCCCTCGGATCGCCTGGGTGACGACGGTGTAACGCGTGATTTGGCCCTCCTCGGGGTCCTCCCCGTCGAAGTGGATTTCTGCATTCAGCGGCAGCCGCGCGATGTTGCCGAACTGCTTGACGGCGGAGACATGCACAATCTGCACGTCGGGGTCACGCGTCATGGCGTCCATTGCTGCCAGCTCGGCGCTGCTGCTGCCGCCGATCCGCCAGCTGGCTTCCAGCACACCCGATCGCCAAATGCCCGAGGAATCGACACCTTGGCCGATGTCGTAGTTGCGCCGTGAGGCGAAAAATCCGGGATAGCCATCCATCGCCGCGTCGTAGGTCCTCGCCTGCGCCACAGCCAAACTTAGCGCCGGAGAAAGCTGCAGCCTGTCGAGCGCCTCCCATCCGCCGCGCACGACGACCAGATCGGATCCGCCGTAAACGGGCTGTCCGGCATTGTCGGCCGTCATCCGCTGCACGCCGTAATAGGCGACCGATGTTCCGTCGATCGCCGTTCTGCCAATGCTCAGCGTGACGATGTCGCGAAGCTCCGTTTCGAGAACAAGGCCGTATTCCCTCAGGTCGGAGGATGGATATCGATCCAGTAGTCTTTCGATATCGGCGACGGTCGCGGCGGTGTGCTGGTCGCGGCCCCGCGAAGCGCGCGGTGGCTTGAACCGGACCAGCCCCACCTGCAGCAGACGTTCCGCTGCGCGCAGCGCGTCATCGCGTGAAAATGCGGTATAGCCGGGCAGTACGGCTGCGCCGACGGCTCTGCCGAAGCCGGCTGGCCATTCTTTTGGCCGTGCCGCCGACCCGTCCACCAGCTCGTGGGTTATGGCCTTGGTGGTTGCGAGGCGCCAGGGCACCACACCGCCGAAGAGGTCGTCGGGCCCGTTGATGCCCAGTTGGACCGCATCGGCAGCAAGCAGGCTGTCGTCCGGCACGAAATACAGTCGGCGACCGTCACCGCCGCCGTCACGCAGGCCCTCGCGGAAGGAAAATCCCTTCAACGCCGCAATCGTGCGCGCGACGGCAGCGACGGTTTCCCGTTCGTGGGCATAGATGGTCTCGCCGCCCGGCGCGGAGAATGCGACCACAACACCTTTCGCCCCGCTTGGTTGCTTGCCGCTTAGCCCGGTCATGTCGCGCCCTTCGTCCATTGCCGAGCCCATTGCCGTTTCCGCGGCGATGCGTCCGAACCGAAAAACCCGCTTCCTCGGCGAATGTTCCGGCCAACGGCCGGCAATCCGGTTTGACTGCAGGGCAATCGCATTTGGTTTCTTACGAAGATGGACCCCCACCCTAACCCTCCCCACAAGGGGGAGGGAACGCTGCCGCCCGCCCTTACTTCCCCTTTTGGCGCCGAAAGGCAGGCAATTTGCCGAGGTCAGCGCCAACGAAAGTCTCCCTCCCCCTTGTGGGGAGGGGCTAGGGGTGGGGGTACGTCGTAGAGCGAAAGCCTCGGCTTTCCATCTGCGATAGCCCTGGGTTTGACCGGGGCGGCGACCGGAACTCGGCGGCTCGTAGCTGTTTATGAGGGAATCTCAGACAGGGAGATGGAGACCATGGCTTTCACTCTCAAAAGCTCTGCCTTTGCCGATGGCGAAAAAATACCGCCGCGCTATTCCCGCGACGGCGGCAACGTCTCGCCGCCATTGGAGTGGACGGACGCGCCGCAACGAACCAAAAGCTTCGTCCTGGCCGTCGAGGACCCCGACGCCCCTTCAGGCATGTTCCGTCATTGGGCGGTCTACGACATCGACGCACAGCGCAACTTTCTTCCCGAAGGCACGACCGCCGGCGCCAAGACCGAGAGCCTCGGACACGGCGTCAACGATTTCGGCAATCCTCATTATGACGGCCCCCAGCCGCCGCCTGGGCATGGGCTCCACCATTACCATTTCCGGCTTCTTGCACTCGACGCCGAGACGCTTCATCTCGGCGAGAAGGCTGCCGTCGAAGACGTGCTGAAACAGGCCGAGCCGCACGTCGTGGGAGAGGCCGAGCTCGTCGGCACGTTCGAACGGGCTTGAGGACGCCACGCCACCCCGTCGCCTGGTTCGGCGCAAACGGAGAAGCATGATGGACAACAAATCAAACCCTGTCGACCAACCCATATCCGGCAAGAAAGCCAGCGGCAGCGACAAGGCCGAGGCACCGAAGGAAGCAGGCGATCAGGCACGGAAAGCCCAGGAGTGGGGCGGCGGCTCAAAGGCCTCGAAAGGCGCGATATCGCCGCAGGATCGCAAAAATCAAAACTCCAGCCAGCGCAGCTGATACCGGTCCGTCATCCGGCAACGCGTCTGAAGCGGCGGGCAAGGCCGGGCTGGAGGCACTGCGCTGCGCCTCAAATCGCTAGCGGTTCATGTTCATGATCGCATTCATCGGCATCAAATTGTGGTCGAGATTGGCCATGATCCAGATCGAGCCGCCGATCACCAGAACTACGATCAGCACGCCGAAGGCAAGCGCCAGGGCGTTGTTGGTGTTGTCCGGTCCCGTCGTGATGTGCAGGAAGAAGACGAGATGCACGCCCATCTGGGCGATCGCCAGCACGACCAGCGCCACCGGAATGCCGGGTGCCCATATCAGGTTGGTTCCGGGCAACCAGAACGAGGCGATGGTCAGCAGCGTTGCCAGCCCGAGGCCGATCACATAGCCGCGTAGCCCGGATCCGACCTCGGTGTCGCCGAGGTATTCGTCACCCGGCGCCGTATCGATGTCGTAGCGCTCCAGGCCATCGGTGTCGCGCCGTTGCGCGTGGCGATCGTCCGCATTGCTCATCGACTTGCTCCCAGGAGATAGACCACCGTGAACAGGGCGACCCAGATGATGTCGAGGGCGTGCCAGAACAGGCTGAAGCACATGAAACGCCGAAGAATATCGTCGCGGAATCCCTTGGCGAAGATCTGCGCCATCATCGTGAGCAGCCACAGCAGCCCCGCCGTCACGTGAAGGCCATGGCATCCCACCAGCGTGAAGAATGCCGACAGGAAAGCGCTGCGCGTCGGTCCGGCACCGCTGGCAACCATATGCGCGAACTCGCGCAACTCGAGCAGGATGAAGCTGGCGCCGAGCACGAAGGTGACAGTCATCGCGACATAGAACCAGGAGCTTCGCCGCGCTGTCACGGCAAGGCTGGCGAGACCGCAGGTAAAGCTCGACAACAGCAAAGCGGCCGTCTCGATCGCGACGTTGCGCAGGTCGAACAGCTCGGCCCCGCTCGGCCCGCCCGCCGTCTTGCCCGCCAGCACGGCATAGGCCGCGAAGAAGGCCGAGAACATCACGATGTCGCTCAGAAGGAAGATCCAGAAGCCGTAGCCCACGACGATCCGGATCGGTGCCGGGCCGCCGTCGCCGTGGCCGGGTGCATGGCCGTGCCCGCCATGGAGGCGGTAGGGGTCACGCTCTCGAACGTCGATCGCGGTCATGGCCTTGGCCCCGTGTAAGTGGCCAGCGCCTCGCGGCGCGCACTTCGGTTGGCGCGGTCGATCCGGGCGACTTCGGCGGCAGGAATGACGTATTCGGGGATGTCGCGCCACGCGAATACGACGAAGGTGGCCAAAGCACCGAGCGCGCCGAGCGCCACCATCCACCAGATGTGCCAGATGAGAGCAAAGCCCATCACGGTCGCAAAGAAGGCGCAGATGAACCCGGTGGGACTGTTGCGGGGCATCTCGATCGGCTCGTAGTCAGGCTCGTCGCGCAGCCGGTTTTGCTCGCGTGCCCGCTGCTTGATGCTCCAGTAGGGCTCTTCGCCCTCGACATGCGGAAGCGCGGCGAAGTTGAATACCGGCGGCGGCGAGGGCGTGGCCCATTCCAGCGAGCGGCCGTCCCAGGGATCTCCGGTGGCGTCGCGAAGCGCCGCGCGCTGCCGGATGCTGACGACGAGCTGTACGATCTGCGCGACCACGCCGGCGGTGGTGATCAACATGCCGACGCCGGCAACCAGCACCCACGGATGCCATGCCGGCACGTCGAAATGCTGCATGCGGCGGGTCATGCCGAGCAGGCCGACAGCGTAGAGCGGTACGAAGGTGGCGTAGAATCCAATCAGCGTCAGCCAGAAGGCCAGCTTGCCCCAGCCCTCGTGCAGCCGGAAGCCGAATGCCTTGGGAAACCAGTAGGTATATCCCGCGAAGGCGCCGAACAGCACGCCGCCGATGATGACGTTGTGGAAATGCGCCACCAGGAACAGGCTGTTGTGGAGCAGGAAATCGGCCGGTGGCACCGCCAGCAACACACCCGTCATGCCGCCGATGACGAATGTCACCATAAAGCCCAGCGACCACAGCATTGGCGTCGCGAAGCGGATGCGGCCGCCATACATGGTGAACATCCAGTTATAGATCTTCACGCCAGTACCGACAGCGATGATGCTGGTGGCGATGCCGAACGCGGCGTTGACGTCGGCGCCGGCGCCCATCGTGAAGAAGTGGTGCAGCCACACCATGAAGGAGACGATGCAGATGAAGAGCGTCGCGGCCACCATCGAGCGGTAGCCGAACAGCGGCTTGCTGGAGAAGGTGGAGATGACCTCCGAGAAGATGCCGAACGCCGGCAGGACGAGGATGTAGACCTCGGGATGGCCCCAGGCCCAGATCAGGTTCACGAACATCAGCATGTTGCCGCCAGCTTCATTGGTGAAGAAATGAAAGCCGAAATAGCGGTCGAGCGTCAGCATCGCGAGCGTGGCGGTGAGGATCGGGAAGGCGGCGACGATGAGCAGGCTGGCGGCAAGTGAGGTCCAGCAGAACATCGACATCCTGAGGTAACTCATGCCGGGCGACCGCATCTTCAGGATCGTGGTGACGAAATTGATCCCGGTGAGCAGCGTTCCGACGCCCGCTATCTGCACGGCCCACAGATAATAGTCGACGCCGACGCCCGGCGAATAGGCGGTCTCGCTGAGCGGCGGATAGGGCAGCCATCCGGTACGCGCGAATTCACCGATCACAAGCGAGATGTTGACCAGCAGCGCACCGGTGGCGGTGAGCCAGAAGCTCACCGAGTTGAGCGTCGGAAAGGCAACGTCTCGGACGCCGAGCTGCAGCGGCACGACCAGGTTCATCAGGCCGATGACGAACGGCATCGCCCCGAAAAAGATCATGATGGTGCCGTGGGCGGAAAAGACCTGGTTGAAGTGGTCGGGCGGCAGATAGCCGGGCGCTTGGAAGGCGAGGGCCTGCTGCGACCGCATCATGACGGCGTCGCTGAAGCCGCGCAGCAGCATCAGCAGCGCCAGCAGCGTGTACATGACGCCAATCCGCTTGTGATCGACGCTGGTGATCCATTCGCGCCAGAGATAGGGGAAATGGCCGGCCAGGAAGACCCAGGCCAGCACGCCGAGGATTGCCAGGGCGACGACCGCCGAGGCGATCATCGGCAGAGGCTGATCGAACGGAATGACGTCCCAGTTCAATTTTCCGAGCATTGTCAGCCTCCTGCCTTGGGCGATACGCTCGGCCCGGGGCGACCGGCCTGGGGGCCGGGCGCGGGTGGAACGCCCTGCGTCGCGATTTCGTGGAAAAGGTCCGGCTCGACCGAGCGATAGGTCGAAGGCGGCACGTCGATGCTCTGTCTGGCCAGTTCCTGGTAGCTGGCCTTGTCGAGTGCCTGTCCCTGGCTTCGCGCCGAATTGACGAACGCCTCGAAGGCATCGGCCGCGACGGCATGCAGCACGAATTGCATGCCTGGAAAACCGTCACCGCTGAAATGGGCCGACCGCCCATAGAATTCGCCCGGCTGATCCGCCTGCAGGTGAAGCTGCGTCGTCATGCCGTTCATCGTGTAGATCATGCCGCCGAGCTGAGGCACGAAGAACGCATTCATGACGCTTGCCGAGGTAAGCGAGAAATGCACCGGCCTGCCCGCCGGCACCACAAGCTGGTTGATGCTCGCGACATTCTGCTCGGGGTAGATGAACAGCCATTTCCAGTCGAGCGAGACGACCTGCACCTCAAACGGCCTTTGCTGGGAATCCAACGGCTTCATTGGGTCGAGGTCATGCGATCCGATCCAGATGATGCCGCTCAGAAACAGGATGACGAGGATGGGGATCGACCAGACTACCAGTTCGATGCGTCCGGAATAGGCCCATTCCGGCAGGTACCGCGCTCTTGTGTTGGTTTCCCGGAACCACCAGGCAAAGCCGAGCGTCGCCACGATCGTCGGGATGACGATGGCCAGCATGATAGCGACCGAATTGAGCAGGATCGTCCGCTGCGCCGCCCCCACCGGCCCTTGCGGATCGAGCACGCCGCCCTGGCAGCCGGCAAGCAGCGCGGCAACAAGCATCGTCGCGCCGACGCGGCCAACACGGATGGCGGCACAATTTCGAACGATCGCCCTCAGCAACATGACATCTCGCCGTTTCCTGAAAACCGATGGAACGTTGCAGGCAGCGTGGCTGCCAACCCCCGAATGTTCGCGCCGGTGTGCTCCTGGCGACAGTTTCTTCACGCACGGGGCTCCGGCTGGCAGAACCACACGCGGCGGACGTCATCGTTAAGCGGTCAACCTGTCGAGAACCCTCCAAATCCTAAAAACCAGCGGCAAATCCCAAGCAACCAGAGCCAAATCCTAAGAAATCAGAAACAGTGCCCAGATCGAAGTTATCGCCAGAAACGTGGCGAATGCCAAGGCGGTAAACCGGTTCATGGCCTCGCCCAAGGTTGGTCCATTTAGTCCGCTCCCTGCGACGTGGCTGCTGATTCCAGTGCTGCTGCTCCAGATGGCTGCGCCAACCGAACGAATGTTCGTCGCGAAAGTTCCCAAAAAGCCAGATCCATCGCAGCCTTTGGTTGCAGGCCGGCGGCAACGCGATGCGCACCAGGGATGGTTGGGCGGCTTTCTCGCCAAACGGAAGCGAGGACTGCCTTTGCGTATGTAAAAACTACTTGTCTAGGTAAAAATAGTTGCTACTAATCGGCTGGGCGGGCGCACGGCCGCCTCTGGGAGGAATTTCGGCATGATAAGGCTGCGCGGCCTCGCGTGGGATCACCGACGCTGCTGGGGTCCGCTCGACGCCAGCATCGGGCCGTATTGTGCCGCCAATCCCGGTCTTGAGATCGAATGGGACCGCCGCAGCCTCTATGAGTTCGGCGAGGGCGCGCTTGGTCCTGTGCTCGGCGCCTATGACCTTGTCGTGTTCGACCATCCGTTCATCGGCGATATTGCCGAAGGCGGGCTGATGGTGCCGTTCGATTTGTCGGCCGAGCAGCGCCACGGCTTCGAACGGGATTCGGTCGGCGCATCCTGGCAATCCTACGCAAGGGACGGGCTTCAATGGGCGTTGCCGATCGATGCTGCCTGTCAGGTTGCCTCGTATCGCCCCGATCTCCTGGAGCGCTACGGACCGCTGCCGCGCAGCCATGACGAGGTGCTGGAGCTCGGCCGGCGCGCCTTGAAGGACGGCAAATGGCTTGGGCTGCCATTGGTGCCGACTGACGCCATGTGCCTGCTTTTGACGCTCGGTGAGCCCCGGGAAGACGGCGACGAGTTCATCGCCGGGAAAAAAATCGAGCGGGCCGTCGGGCAATTGCGCCAGCTTGCGGCGCTGTCGCATCCGAACTCGCCGAAATGGAACCCGATCCGTTGCTACGATCACATGATCGCGCATGACGACGTGGTCTACGTGCCGTTCGCCTTCGGCTATGTGAATTATGCCTCCAGGGCCGACAGGCCGTATCTGCGCTTCGCCGACGTGCCGACGCCGCGATCCGCCGGCGCCTTGCTCGGCGGCGCCGGCATCGGCGTCAGCGCCCAATCGCAACACAAGCAAGCCGCCATCGACTACGCGCTGTTTCTGTGCTCGCCCGGCTATCAGCGCGGCGACTATGTGAAATCCGGCGGACAGCCGGGGTCGCTGGCGGCGTGGCAGGATACCGAGGTCAACGCGCTCTCGGGCGGCTTCTTCGCCTCGACGCTGGCGACGATCGAAGCCTCTTATCTGCGCCCGACCCATCCGGGCTTCATCAGCTTCTTCCGCCAATGCGCCCCTCATGCCGCGGCGGCGATCGCCGGCGAATTGCAGGCGGCCGAGCTCGCGGATCGGCTGAACCGGCTCTATCGCGAGACCAGGCATGGCCAGCCGCAACGGAGCGTCGCGTAATGGCCGCCGATATTGCCCAGATCGTCGACGAAGGCGAAAGCGGCCGCAACGGCTATCGGGTGCCCGCTGTGGAGAAGGCGCTCGACATACTGGAATTCATGGCTGCCAGCGGCGAGCCGCTGACCCAGACCGAGATCGCCACCGGAATGGGGCGCTCCATTCACGAGATATACCGCATCCTGCTGCTGCTGGAGAAGCGCGGCTACATTTTCCGGACGCAATCGGACCGCTTCCGCCTGTCGCTGAAGCTGTTCGAACTGGCGCATATGCATCCCCCGGTGAACCGCCTGGTCGAATGCGCGCTGCCGTTGATGCGCGGCCTCGCCGCCAATGCCGACCAGAGCTGCCATCTGGTCGTGCGCGAAGGCGAGAGCGCACTGGTCGTGCTGCAGATCGATTCGCCTTTGCCGATGCGTTATTCGGTTGCCCTTGGCTCGCATTTCCCGATCCTCGAAACGAGCTCCGGCGCGGTGCTGCTGGCGCATTCGAGCCGCGCCGAGCGCGACCGCATCGTCGAACGGATCGTCGCTGCAGGCGAAGGCCAAGGCAGCCGGGCGGAAATCGAAGCGCGGCTGAACGAAGTCGCAAGGCTCGGCTATGAAATGCGCGCCTCGCTGGCTGTCGAGGGCTGCACCAACATTTCGATGCCGGTGCGCGACCATACCGGCGCCGTCATTGCCGCGCTCACCGTCCCCTTCCTGCCGCAAAAGGCCGCCCGCTTCGATCGCAGCACCGTGTTCGAGCGGACGAAGGCGGCGGCCGAGGCGATATCGGCGGCGCTGGGCGCGGGCGAAGCTGCCGCCTCTTCACGTGCCGACCCGGAACGGCGGGACTATCCGTTCAGCAACTGACAAGAAATACAGGGAGAGAAACATGAACTGGTCCAAATCGATGCTGTTTGCCTCGGCGGCGGTGCTTGCTCTGAGCGCCGCCGCGGCACACGCCGAAAACATGCCGAAGCGCATCGGCTACGTCACCAACTACGCCACCCATGAGTGGTATCAGAACGTCATCAAGGGCATGCAGTCCCGCGCCAAGGAACTCGGTATCGAGCTCGAGGTGCAGGACGCCAATCTGGACGTTGCCAAGGAGGTCTCCGCCGCCGAAGATTTCATGGCCAAGGGCGTCGACGTCCTGATCATCACGCCCGTCAACGAGGAAGGCGTCGTGCCGCTGCTGCGCCAGGCGAAATCCAACAACGTTCCGGTCGTACTCGAAGGCAATCCGGTCAAGGGCATGACCACAATGGTCGCGATCTGCGACTACGACACCGGCTACACCGCCGGCGTCGAAGCCGGCAAATACGCCAAGGAAAAGCTCGAAGCCAAAGCCAAGGTGATGAATGTCGGCCTGCCGCTGCTGTCCGCCACCGTGCTGCGGTCGCAGGGTTTCATGGATGGCCTCAAGACCATCATCCCCGACGCGGTCATGATCCACGACCTCGACGGCGGCGGCAATCCCGATCGCGCACTCGAAGTCTCTTCGGCGGCTCTTGCCAAGAATGCCGACATCAACATCATCTACGGCATCAACGATTCCTCCTCGCTCGGCGGCCTTCAGGCCTGGAAAGCGGCCGGCAAGTCGCAGGACGGCCTCTTGACTGTCGGCACCGGCGGCGAAGGCCTCGCCTTCATCAATGCGATGCAGAACGAGCCGTCCTACCGCATCGAGGCCGCGATGTTCCCGGAAAAGGAAGGCTACACCGCCATCGATGCAGCGGTTAAGCTCTTCAATGGCGAAGAGGTGCCGGAACACATCGTCAGCCCGACCGCGCCGATGAACGGCGACGACTGGAAGAAGTTCTACGACTACGATGGCACCACACGCAAAATCAAATGGGATGCCGTCAATGCGCTTCAGCCACCGGAAAAATGCATGAAAACTTCCGCCGATCTGAAGAAGTAAGGATTCCGGGTAGCCCTTCCCGCACGGCGGGAAGGGCGGCGGATCGGATATGCCGAACGGCAAAACAGGGCAACCGTCCTGTTTTGGCCGGCAGTTTCCAGACGGCGACGGCACCGATACGGGCCCGGAAATAAAATGGACATGAGCGAGCTTACGCAATCCTCTGCGCCAAGGCGTTTCATCGGCGGCCAGCTGCTGGGCAGCAGCCAGCTGGTGCTCGGCGTGATCCTGGCCGTGCTCTGCATCGCCATTTCGATTGCCGCGCCGCAATTCTATTCCGAGGCCAACATCATCGCCATCCTGCGCCAATGCGCGCTGGTGCTGATCGTTGCCTCCGGCATGACGATGCTGATCATCACTGCGGAAGTCGACCTGTCGGTCGGTGCATCGCTGGCTTTTGTCGGCTGCATCGGCATGGCCGTGCTCAATTCAACGCACAGTCTGACGCTCGGGCTGCTGGCGGCGCTCGCCTTTTCAGGCGCGGTCGGCCTTTTCAACGGCCTCGTCGTCACCAGCCTCAAGGTGAACTCGCTGATCGCCACCATCGGCACCATGATGATGCTGCAGGGCGGCGTTTACCTGTTCACCCGCGAGGCGGTGCAGAACCACCACCGGCTTGCCGGTTTCACCGATCTCGGCGCTGGCTATATCGGCGCGATCCCGCTGCCCGTGGTCGTTGCCGCGGTGATTTTCGCGCTGGCCGCGGCAACGCTGCGCTTCACCACGCTCGGCCGTTATCTCTACGCTGTCGGCGCCAACGAGCGCGCGGTTCGTCTCTCCGGCGTGCGCTCGCAACGGCTGAAACTGTTCGCCTTCGTCGTCACCGGCCTGTGCGTCGGCGTCGCCGGCATGATCCTGTCGTCGCTGATGAATGCCGGCCAGCCGACCGCTGGCCGCGGCTTCGAGCTGACGGTGATTGCCGCCGTCATCCTCGGCGGCACCAGCCTGCTTGGCGGCCGCGGCTCGCTGCTTGGCACGTTGCTGGGCGTGCTGGTGCTGAAGGTCATCGACAACGGCATCATCATCCTCGGCTGGAACCAGGACCTGCAGATGGTGGTGCCCGGCATCGTCATCATCCTGGCGACCTATCTCGACATCGTGCGGAACAGAGCCAATGTCGGTTGATTTCCTTCACCCCGGCGAAACCGTGGCTGTCGACAAAAGCGTGCCGGCGCTGGAGATGCGCGGCATCGGCAAGCGTTTTCCCGGCGTGATGGCGCTGGACAATGTCGATCTGACCTTGGAACCCGGCAAAATCCATGCCCTGATGGGCGAGAACGGCGCCGGCAAGTCGACGCTGATCAAGATCATGGCCGGGGTCTACGGCAAGGATGCCGGCACCATCCGCCTGCGCGGCCGCGAGGCCGACATCAAGTCGCCGCGCGATAGCCTGAAAGAGGGCATCAAGGTGGTGTTCCAGGAGATCGCGCTGATCGCCGAATTCAGCGTCGCCGAAAACATCTTCCTCGAAGGCTATCCGACCGGCAAAGGCGGCTCGATCGACTGGAAGAAGATCCGTGCCGATGCGGCCGCTCTGTTCAAGCGTATCGGCTTCAATGTCGACCCGGCGGCGCGCACGGGATCGCTGCCGGTCAGCCAGCAGCAGATGGTCGAGATCGCCCGCGCACTCGCCCATGAGGCCCGCGTCGTGGTGATGGACGAGCCGACCTCCTCGCTGACGCCGAACGAGGTCTCGCTGCTGTTCACCGTCATCCGCCGGCTGGCCGCGCTCGGCATCGCGGTGCTCTATGTCAGCCACAAGCTCGACGAGGTCTTCGAGATCGCCGACACCGTGACCGTGCTGCGCGATGGCCGCCACGTCTCGACCAGGCCGATCGGCGAGCACACCAACGACACGCTGATCCAGGACATGATCGGCCGGCGCATCGAAAACCTGTTCCCTCGCAAGCGCGGCGCGCCGGGCAGCAAGGTCGCGCTTTCCGTTGAAGGGCTCAGCACCGCCAAGAAGCTGAAGGATGTGTCGTTCGAGGCGCATGCCGGCGAAGTCCTCGGCTTCTTCGGCCTGATGGGGGCCGGCCGGACCGAGCTCGCCAAGGCCATCGTCGGCTACGACCCGATCACTTCCGGCGTCATTTCGGTCGATGGCAGCCGGCTGCTGCCGCACGAAACGCACACCGGCGTCCGGCTCGGCATCGGCCTGCTCACCGAGGACCGCAAGAGCGAGGGGCTGATGGGCGAGTTGCCGGTCTACCAGAATGCCAGCCTCGCTTCGCTCGGCGGTTTCGCCAAAATGGGCATTGTCGACAAGGCCAGGGAACGCAAGGCGGTGCAGGACTATGTCGACCGTTTCCGCATCCGGACGCCCAGCCTGTTCCAGCAGGTCAAGAACCTGTCCGGCGGCAATCAGCAAAAGGTGCTGATCGCGCGCTGGCTGATGCGAGGCCTGAAGGTGATCGTCGTCGACGAGCCGACCCGCGGCATCGACGTCGGCGCCAAGTCGGAGATTTTTGCGCTCATCGACCGGCTCGCCGGCGAGGGCCTGGCGGTCGTCATGATGACGTCCGAAATGCCCGAGCTGCTGGGGCTTGCCGACCGCATCGCGGTGATGTGCGAAGGCCGCCTCACCGCGATCATGCCTCGCGACGAGGCCACGCAGGAGAACATCCTCAATGCGGCAATCGGCTAAGGCGATGACGCTTCGCAAAGGGACCAAGCGATGAGCCTGGCAAGAACCGACACCATGAAAGCTGGGCCGTCCATGCTGGCGCGGCTCGTCGCGCGCCAGGAATTGGCATTGCTCCTCTGCCTCATCCTGGTGATCGCGTTCTTTTCCTTCACCGCCGAGAATTTCTTCTCCGTGCGCAACATCACCAATGTGCTCGGTCAGGCTTCGCTGGCGCTGACAGCCGGCATCGGCTGCGCCATCGTCTTCATATCAGGCGAGGTCGACATCTCGATCGGCTCGCTGCTGGCGACCATCGCCCTGCCGCTGATCATCATCATGAATGACACGAATTCTCTGCTGCTCGGCATCAGTGGCGCGCTGCTGTTCGGGCTGATCATCGGCGTCGTGAATGGCTATCTGACGGCCTACGCCGGCATCAACTCGCTGATCGTGACCCTGGGCACGATGTTCATCATGCGCGGCGGCGTTTATCTCTATACCGGCCAGCGCGCTATTCCAGACGATGCCGCGCTCGACAGCTTCATCGCGCTGTCGGACGGCCGCCTGTTCAACGTCGTTCCCTATTCGGCTGTCATCGCCATCGTCCTGCTCGCCGTCTTCGCCTACGTGATGCAGCACCGGCCGTTCGGGCGGCAGATCTATGCCGTCGGCGGCAATCCGGAAGTGGCACGGCTGGCGGGTTACGACGTGCGCCGCGTCAAGTTCACCTGCTTCATCATCAGCGCGCTGCTGGCAACGGTTGCCGGCATCATCCTGGCAGCCCGCGTCGGTTCGGCGCAGCATACCGCCGGGCTGAATTTCGAGTTCCAGGTCGTTGCCGCCACCGTGCTCGGCGGGGTGAGCCTTGCCGGCGGCATAGGCAGCCTGACCGGCATGGCGCTCGGCGTGCTGATCCTGCAGTTCCTGTCCAACGGGCTGCGCGGTCTCGGCCTGCCGACCGAGTGGCAACTGGTCATCACCGGCATGATCATCATTGCCGCCGTCGCCTTCGACGAAGCAAAGCGCCGGCGCGCCATTGGAGGCTGATATGGATCGTCTCAAAGGGAAAACCGCAATCGTCACTGGCGCCGCCGACGGCATCGGCCACGCGATCAGCGAGGCGATGGCAAGGGAAGGCGCGCACGTCTTCCTCGGCGACATCGCCGACGAGAAGGGTGAAAAATTCGCAGCCGAGCTGCGCGCCGCCGGCCACCGCGCCGACTACATCCATTGCGACGTGGCGGAGGAGGCCGACATCGCCGCCCTGATCGACGCAGCCGTCGGCAAGACCGGCCATCTCGATATTCTCGTCAACAATGCCGCCATCGCCATCGGCGGCATGCCGGTTCACGAAATGAGCGACGAGCAGTGGCACCGGCTGATCGCGGTCAACCTTACCAGCGTGTTCCGCGGCTGCAAATATGCGCTGCCACATATGATCGCGCAGAAATCGGGCTCGATCATCAACATGGCCTCGGCGCAAGGGCATATCGGGCTCGACGGCTGGACCGCCTATGCCGGCGCCAAGGGTGCGGTGATGGCGATGACGCGCCAGATGGCGGTCGAGTTCGGCCCGCTCAACATCCGCGTCAACTCGATCTCGCCCGGCACCATCAACACGCCGATGAACGACAAATTGGTCAAGGAGATCGGCGGCAATCTCGCCAAGGCCTGGGTCAAGATGCATCCGCTCGGCCGCATCGGCAAACCGTCCGAGGTGGCCGAAGCCGCCGTCTATCTGGCCTCCGACGCCGCCGGCTTCACCACCGGTACCGACCTGCGCGTCGACGGCGGCCTCACCGCGGCACCCCGCTACGTACCCGACCTGCTTTGACAACCAACGAGACATGAAATGAACAAAGCCCTCGAAGGCGTCCGCATTCTCGATTTCAGCCATCTGCTGCAAGGGCCGTTCGCCACGCAGCTGCTCGGCGACATGGGCGCCGACATCATCAAGATCGAGCGTGCCGGCGCCGGGGACATGTTCCGCGGCATGACCTTCTTCGCCAAATGGGTCGGCGGCTCCGAAAGTCCGAATTTCCTCGCCTGGAACCGCAACAAGCGCTCCATCGCGCTCAACCTGAAAAGTCGCAAGGTGCATGCCATCATCATGGACATGGCCAAGAAGGCCGATGTGGTGGTGCAGAATTTCCGCCCCGGCGTACTCGCCAGGCTCGGCTATGGTTACGAGGATTTCAGGGCGGTCAATCCCGCCATCATCTATTGCTCGGGCTCCGGCTATGGCGAGGAAGGCCCCTATGTCGAGCGCCCCGGCCAGGACATGCTGATCCAGGGATTGTCCGGGCTGATCTCCAACACCGGCCGCGGCGATCAGGCTCCTGTTCCGGCCGGTGCCGGCCTGGCCGACCAGATCGGCGCCATGAACATGGTCTACGGCATCCTGTCGGCGCTCTACTATCGCGAGAAGACCGGCAAGGGCCAGAAGATCGAGGTCAATCTGCTCGCCGGCATGCTGGCGCATCTCAATCAGGAATATGTCGCCGTGCTCAATCTCGGCGAGGATTTCGTGCGCCCGAATTCCGGCATCGGCCACCCCGGCATGCAGGCGCCGTTCGGTGTCTATGAAGCGAAGGACGGCGGCTATGTGTCGATCGCCATGAGCCCGTTCAAGACGCTGTATGAAGTGCTGGAGGCGCCGCAGCTTGCTGTCTACGACGATCTGAAGACGCTGTTCGACAGGCGCGACGAGGTGTTCGACAAGGTCAACGCCGAAACCAGGAAGTTTGCCACGCAGGACCTGCTGGCGCGGCTGCTCGCAGCCGACATCTGGTGCGCCGAGGTGAAGGACATAAGGCGCGCAGCCGAGGACCCGCAGGTTAAGCACCTGGGCATGATCACCAGCTACGATCATCCGCGCGGCGGTAAGGTCAGGGTGGTCGCGCCGGCTGTCAAGATGAGCGAGACGCCGCCTACCATAGAGCGGCCGGCGCCGCTGGTCGGCCAGCATGGCCGCGAGATACTGGCCGAGTTCGGCCTCTCCAGCGGCGAGATTGCAGCGCTTGAGGCGTCCGGCGACATGACCGTGGATGCTGCCTGACGATGAGCGTTTACCAGACACTCAGCTTGGAAATATCCGGGCGCGTCGCAGTCGTCACCTTCCGGCGCGCCGATCAGCTCAACGCCATGGACCGGCTGATGCAAAGCGAGATCACCGAGGTTTTCGAGGCGCTGTCGCAGGATGACGGCGTCGGCGCGATCGTGGTGACCGGCGAGGGGCGCGGCTTCATGGCCGGCGCCGACATCAAGGAATACGCTGCCCAGACAGCTATCGAGTTCGACGCCTTCCAGGCCGCCGGCACGCGCATGTATGCGGCGGTCGAGAACAACCGCAAGCCGGTCATCGCCGCGGTCAACGGCTTTGCGCTCGGCGGCGGCATGGAGCTGGTGCTGTGCTGCGACATCGTCATCGCCAACCAGTTCGCGAAGCTCGGCCTGCCCGAGATCAAGCTCGGGCTGGTCCCCGGCGGCGGCGGCACCCAGCGCAGCGTCCAGAAGCTCGGCCGCAACCGCGCCAACCTTTTGCTGATGACCGGCGCCATCGTGCCGGCTTCCGAGCTCGCCGCCGGGCTGGTCAACGAGGTCGTCGACGCCGAAAAGCTGATGCCGCGGGCGCTGGAACTCGCCGGCATGATAGCCGCCGAACCGGCTGCCGCGATCGAGGCATTGAAGGCGCTGACGGCGCACGCCGTGTCGGGCGACTTGGCGGAAGGCCTTGCCATGGAGCGCGACGTACTGGGCGGGCTTTATCGTAGCGAGACCGGCCAGCAGCGGGTGAAGGCGTTCGCCGAAAAAAGCGCCGCGCGGCCGAAGGCTGGGCAATGACATCCCTGGTCAAGCAAAACCGGCCGCGCTTCACCGATGTCGAGGGCCTGGCCGCGATGGTCGGCGGCGGCGACGTCTTCGGTGTCGGTGGCCATCATTTTGCCCGGCTGCCGATCGCCTTGTTGCGGGCCATCGCCCGCTTGGGCGTCAAGGATCTTCGCTATGTCTGCTGGGCCGGCGGCCTGCCGCTCGAACTGCTTCTCGAAGCGAATGCCGTGGCGGAGGTTGATATCTGCTTTTCCAGCCTCGATATTTTTGGCTTACCGCCGCGCTTCCGCGCGGCTGCCGAGACCAATGCCGTGCCGGTCCGCGACTGGACGGCGCTGGCCATGATCCAGGCGCTGCGGGCGGGGCAGCAGAACCTGCCGTCGATGCCGTTTCAGCTTCCGGAGGGTTCGGACATGCTGGCGCGCGTGCCGGGTGCGATCGCCGTGCCCGATCCGATCGTGGGAGCCACGACCGGGATCATCCCGGCCTTGCGGCTCGATACGTTCGTCGTCCATGCCCAGCGTGCCGACGAGAGCGGCAATGTCCAGATCATCGGACCACGAGCGCTCGATTTCGCCATGGCCGGCGCGGCGCGCGAGGTGCTGGTGACGGTCGAGGAGATCGTCCCGGTCGGAGGGCTGCGGCATGATGGTCGGCAGAGCATTTTGACCCGCAACCAGGTGTCGGCGATCGCGCTGGCACCAGGCGGCGCCTATCCCGCCTCCTGCCTGCCATTCTATGTGACGGACTATCAAGCGTTAGCGGAGGCGTTCGCGGCCAAGGAAATACCTTTGTCGGACAGCCTGAGCATGCCTTCGGAAGGCGTGCCGGAGCGGGTTCAAGACGCTGCAAAAGTCGGCGCTGAAACAGTCCTCGCAATGCCCAGGCTCGTGCACGGCAACAAGGAGGCGTCCATCGACGAGATCATCGCCGCCCGCATCGCCGCTGAGCTCGACAATGAGAGCTTTGCCAGTGCCGGCGCGGTGTCGCCGCTCGCCAATGTCGCCTACCGGCTGGCCAAAGCGACGCACGCGCCGGACATGATCATCGCCACCATGAGTTGCGGCCATCTCGACATAGCACCGAGCCGGATGATCCTGTCGCTGATCGAAAGCCTCGATTGCGAAACGGCGGTGGCGCATGCCGGCGGCGACGACACCTATTCGACCTACTATCAGGCCGGCGCGGTGACGCATGAGATCGTCGGTGCCGCGCAGGTCGACCGCCGTGGGCGCGTCAACACCATTGCGCTGCGCAAGTGTGACGGCAGCCTTATCCGGCTGCCCGGGCAAGGCGGCATGGCCGACGTCGCCAACATGCATCGCGATTATCTGCTCTACGTCCCCCGCCATTCCGTGCAGTCGCTGGTCGAGACGGTCGAGATTGCCAGCTCGGCGCGCGGCCTGTTGACTGAGGCCGAACGCGAGCCGATGGGCTATCGGACCGGCGCGGCATTGGTGTTCACCGACCTTTGCGTGTTTCGGCTCGACGGGGAGAGCCGGCAATTGGCCGTCATCGAGACCATGCCGTGCGTGACGCGCCAGCAGCTCCAGGATGCCACCGGCTTTGCCCTGACATTCGATGCCGATTGCCGCGAAGTTGCGCTACCCTCAAACGAGACGCTCGACATCCTGCGAAACCGCATCGACCCGCTCGGCCTGCGGCGCCTCGAATTCGTCAGCGCCAGGGAGCGCAGCGCCCTGATCGCCGAGATCCTGGCCACCGACCGGCGGATGGTCGAGCGCTGCATCGCCGCACAGCGGTCGCATACTGCACCGGATTGAAGGGGGTGCGCATGGCAAAGCCGTTGCTCGAAATGTCGGCCGCGAGGGTCTTCTTCGATGGCATCTTCACCAGCCCGCGCATCGCCCATCCGGAAGGCGTGGCCATCCATCGCGACGGCTCGATCTGGTGCGGCACCGAAACCGGCGACCTGCTGCGCTTGGCCGCCGATGGCGGCTCGGTCGAACGCATGGGCGGTACGGAGGGCTTTCTGCTCGGCATCGCCTTCGATAGCGCGGGAAACTGTTTTGCATGCGATTTGAGACATTCGGCGATCTTTCACTGGGATGCCGCGACGGCTGGTATGCAGCGCTTCGCCTCGGCCGGCATCCGCGTGCCGAACTATCCGATCGTCGACGAGACACGCGGCTGGCTCTACGTGTCGGACAGCCTCGGCGAAGACAACCGCTCCGGCATTTTTCGCTACGATTTGAAGACCGGCGAAGGCGGCCTGTGGTGCAGCGAGACCATGGCCTTCGCCAACGGCATGGCGATGGCGCCGGGTGGCGATGGGCTTTACGTCGTGGAAAGCCATGCGGCCTGCCTCAGCTATGTGCCAATCCGTGCCGACGGCACGGCAGGACCTCGCCAACTCGTCGTGGACGGCGTGAGCAACGTTCCCGATGGCGTCGCCTTGGCGCCGGACGGGTCGCTGTTCATCTCATGCTACGAGCCCAGCCGTATCTATCGCTGGCGAAAGGATAGCGGGCTCGAGGTGCTGATCGAGGATCCGGCGGCAACGACGCTCGCCCACCCAACCAACATTGCCTTCAAGGGCGACAAGCTCTACACCGCAAATCTCGGCCGCTGGCACATCACCGAAATCGACTTGACGGCGATTTCCTAGATCGGGCCGAACCGGGCGGCGCTGCCCTATCCCAGCCGCCCGTGACTCGATCGGATGCGCAACACCTGCACCCGCGACGGCAGCTCGATCAGGAACTCTTCGTCCCGCTCGAGATGGTGGATTTTTGTCGGATCGCCGCCGGTGAGCGCCGCCATCGCCTCGACGTTTTCCCAATAGGAGATCGTCACGAATTCCGAATGGGTCGTCGTGTCCTCGCGAAAGGTCTGAACGCCCAGGGCCTTCTCGATCAGCGGCTTGATGCCGGCCTCGTAATTGTAACTCTCATAGGCATCCGCCTTTTCAGGCACGGTTCTGCCGCGCCAGATACGAGCGATGGTCGGGGATTTCTCTGTAGCTTTCTCTGTCATGGCCAATGAATTCCTGCTGGTCTGATTGGTCCGCGGCGTTCGGCAAGGCCAGCCAAGGAACGCATCTCCCCGGCTGGCAGCCTGGTATCCAGTTGCCGGCGACTTTTTATCCTCCCCGGCCGACGAGCTCGCGCTGCCCCAGACAGGCCTCCTGCCGACCGGTAGGAGACTTACTCCTGATCCTCGGCGCCGCCTCCGTGGAAGAAGGACCGGATTTCCTGCATGTCGACGCTGCCGTCACCGTCCTCATCGACGGCGTTGAATATTCGCCCGACGAAATCCTGGACTTCGCTCTGAGAAAGCGCGCCATCGCCGTCCGCATCTACTATGGCGAACATCATTCGCATCTTCGCGCCATGCATCCCGCGTGGAATGCCGCCGCGCCCTCCCATCTCCCACCCTCGCTCAGGCGGGCCCATCCTGTAGTCGCGATGCCAGCGGTCGGGACCTCGCCGTTCTGTCCAGGGCGCGCGATCTTCCTGCATTCTCTCCTCCAGCATCTCAGTCATCATCTGGCGCATCATATCGCGCATGGCATCCTGGCTCTGCCCGATCACTCCGGGCGACGGTTCGGCGCCACGATCCGGTGCCGGCGCGGCGGGCGCAGGTGGGCTCGTCTGGCCGAATGCCGGCGCGGCCAACATGGCCAGCGCCGCGACAATTACAGTGGTTTTGCTTGCGAGCGTCATCGTATTCTCCATCGGTATGAATTGTGGCCGAATATGTCTGCATCCAAGCCAAACCGGCTGCTCGCCTCATGGTTCCTGGGCAGTCGGCACAACGGCGGAAAAGTCCGCCCGATCGCGGCAACGAAAGCTCGTTGTCCACGTTGCCATGGATGGATGCGACGCTCCACCAGGAGGAAAAAATGGCCGACGATAAGAGCAAGCGAGATTTCCGCGAGCGCGACCGCGTTTCTACGGAAGACGACCGTGAAGTCGAGTATTTTGCCCAACAGAACGGCATCACCGCCGATCAGGTCCGCCAGCTGATCAAGAGCTTCGGCAATGATCGCGGGCGCCTGACCGTAGCTGCGAAGGCATTGCGAGGGATTTCACCTGCCGGAGCCGACGAGGTGACCAGGGAAGCCCGCCAGCAGGCGACACCCATGCATCTCGGCAAACCCGACGAGTGATGCCAGGCAACTGCTCTGCCGCTGCCGCGGGCGTCAGAACTTGCGGCTCAAATAGTCCGAGCCGCGCAGGCCGAACCGCCACTCTGCATCGACAGCCTTGGAAATGCCGATCCGGCGGCCTGTCAGAACGGCGCTGGCGTCGCCCGGCTGCCTGAATTCGAATGGCGGCACGTCCAGCGGCAGCCCGTCATGGGATTTGTCGATTGCCAGCGCCTGGCAAAGGCGACCCGGTCCCGAACAAAGCAGCCGGGGATCGTCAACGCCGCGATTGGCCCGCATCACCTCCAGCCCGGATTGCGGTTCGATTGCGCGGACAAGCACGGCACTGCCGGGCAGGCACACGGCATTGAGGCACCAATGCAGGCCATAGGAGCGATAGACATACGCGCTGCCTGGGGCGCCGAACATTGCGCCGTTGCGCACCGTCCTGCCACCGAACGCATGCGAAGCCGGGTCATCCGGGCGATAGGCCTCGGTCTCGACGATGATGCCGCCAACGCCGTGCAAGAGCAGCGAGGCGCCAATCATGTCGCGCGCCACGGTGGTGGCGTCACGGGCAAAGAAACGATGGGTCGTGGTCATTGTGCGGCAGACTCGATCGCGCCTGGACCTGGCGCGTCAGCAAGTTCCCGGACCGGACACGAAATGTCCAGCCACAGCTCTCGGATGAAGGTATTCAGCGCAGCATGGCTGCGCCGATGAAAACCGCCGCGGCCAGCACGACGATGGCGGCAATCACCAGCACCGGCCAATATCTGCTCGGTTGGACGTCGGGCTCATCCGTCAGCGGGCGCATCGCATTGGCATAGCTCGCCTGGTTGGTAAACTTCGCCGTTTCATGGCGCGCGGCAGGGCTCTTCGGCGGAGCGTTGCCGGCTGATTCCGCGTCGGTCTCCATGGGAGCCGCAGCCGGATCGATGCCCGGGGTCTTGTCCCCTTCGCGCCCGGCGTCGATATCGCCCCGCGCTTGAGCCGGGCTTCGCCCAAGAGGTGCTGCGTCGGTCATCGTCGAGGTCCTTTCAGAGCATCGGCCTCAAGCATTCTAACCTGCGTCTCATTTCAAAGTTCCCCCGTTTCAAAATTCCCCGGTTCAAAGTTCCCCCGTTTCAAAGTTCCCCCCTTTTCAAAGTGCCAACGAGCGGAAACCGCCTAAGCCTGCTTACAGGAACAACCGGCGATCGAGCGGGTTGAGCAAGCATCGGGGAGAGCAAGATGGACTTGGTGAGCCACGCGCCTACATGCGGCAGTTCGATAACCGGCTCCAGCGAATTCGCATGATCTACTTCACCGCCGACACGCATTTCAGCGACCCGCGCATTTTGCGCATCGACCGCCGCCCGTTCGGCTCGCTGGCGGAACATGACCGGTCGCTCATTGCGTTCTGGAACGAGACTGTCGGGCCGGACGACGAGGTCTGGCATCTCGGCGATTTTGCCAGGGGATCGGCCGCGTTCGTGTCGTCGCTGCTGGCGTCTCTTCATGGCAGCAAGCATTTGATCATCGGCAACAACGATGCTGCGGCCACCATTGAGGCCACAGGTTGGGCGAGCACGCAGCACTACAAGGAGCTGGCGCTCGACGGCAGCCTGCTGATCCTTTGTCACTACCCTTTTCGCACCTGGAACCAGATCGGCAGGAAATCGATCGACCTGCATGGCCATTCCCACGGCCGGCTGACCCCGGTCACGCGCCAGTATGACGTCGGCGTCGACAGCTGGGATTTTCGTCCGGTCACGTTGACCACCATCCTTGCCGGCCGCGGCCGAAGGGCGGCGCGGCAAAGCCGTCAAAAAGTCGAGTGATCGAAAGTGCCGGCCGTGCGTCGAGGAATTTCAACGCCAGGGAGCACGCCATGAACAGACGTGAACTGATCGATGCCGACGGGGGCAAGCGTGTCGCAAAGCCCATCCCGCGCGATGCCGCGTTCGACAGCACCTTGGCCCTGCTGCGCGAGGGCTATGACTTCATTTCGGCCCGCTGCCGGCGCATGAACACCGACATCTTTGCGACGCGCCTGATGCTGCGGCCGGCAATCTGTGTCCGTGGTGCCGAGGCTGCCGAGATGTTTTATGGCGGCGACCACTTCACCCGAATTGGTGCGATGCCGCAGACCACGCTGCGTCTGCTGCAGGACAAGGGCAGCGTCCAGGCGCTCGACGGCGCCGCTCACCGCCACCGCAAGGCGCTTTTCCTGTCGATCCTGTTGGATGGTGACCAGATCGAGCGGCTCCGCGCAACCTTCCGTCGCGCCTGGCTCGACCAGCTGGAAGACTGGCAGCGGCGTGACGAGATCGTCCTGTTCGACGCCGTAAACCTCGTCCTGACCCAGGCGGCAGCGGCTTGGGCCGGCATCCCCGCCGACAAGGATCGCGCCGAACTCTGCCGCGAGCTCAGCGGCATGGTCGAGAACGCCGGCGGCATTGGGCCGTCGACCATGCTGGCGCTGTGGCGGCGACGCCGGACCGAACGCACTATCGGCGAGCTTGTACGGCGCGTCCGAAGCGGCGCGCTTGATTTGCCGGCAAACAGCCCGGTCCGCCTGGTCAGCGAACATGTCGATGCCAAGGGAAAGCCGCTCGATCTTGCCAGTGCTGCGGTCGAGATCATCAACATCATCCGGCCGGTTGTCGCCATCGGCCGCTTCATCATGTTTGCGGCGCTGGCGCTTCACCAGCACCGCCAATGGTATGACAAGTTCGCCGCCGGCGATGACGACGGGCTGGAAGCCTTCGCCGAGGAGATTCGCCGGCTCTACCCGTTCTTCCCGTTCATCGGCGGCCGCGCCCGCCACCCCTTCGAATGGAAGGGCTACCGTTTCCACCAAGGCGACTGGGTCCTGCTCGACCTGCACGGCACCAACCATGATCCGCGCCTGTTTGTGGAGCCGGACCGATTTATCCCGGAGCGCGGCTTGAGCTGGAAAACCCACGGCTTCGACTTCATCCCGCATGGCGGCGGAGATCCGGCGACTACCCATCGCTGCCCCGGAGAAGCCGTCACCGTCGCGCTGATCACGGAAGCGGTTCGCCTGCTGACGCGGTCGATGGCCTACCAGGTGCCTGATCAGGATATGACCGTCTCGCTTGCCCGCATGCCGGCGCGGCCGAAATCCGGGTTCAGGATAGATAATGTGCGGCGAAAACCCGGCTGAAAGGCTGCCGGTCCAACCGGAACCTCTGCGGAGCTGAGGCGTTCGAAAATTGCAAGGCGTAAAGGCAAACGCAATGGCTCAGAAGATCACGACAGGCGCGAACGACCGGCCGCGCAATGAAACCATCGGCCAATCCAGCGAAGGCCTGCCGGACGACAGCAGCAGGCCGCTCGAGGTCGACGAAGGCTGGGTCGCCCGGCTGAGAAACAAGCTGCAGGGCAACCCCCGGCAAGCCGCTCAGACCAACACGGACGAAGTCCCCGCAGGCACTCCAGGCGCTGGCGAGAATATTTGCCGCCGCTGTGCAGGGTCAGGCATGATCGACGGCCGCACCTGCCCCGAATGCGGCGGAACCGGCAAGGTGATGACGCCGATAGGCGGAGGCTGAGCAATTCCAGGAAAAGTGTGAAGCGGTTTTCCGTCCGGTATTTGCGTCAAACAATAAGATAGACAGGTTCTGCGTTTCCGCGGAACGATGAACCGTCCAGCGCCGGTCAGATCGCCGGCACCCACTTCCAGAACACGCCTTCCTTGCGTTCGGGGTAGTGCTTGAACTCGCATTCGAAGCGCCAGCCGTAGTTCTTGGCGGTGGCAAGCGCCTCCTTGCTGACCGGGTTCATGCCGGTTCCCGGCGCAAACCAGTCCTCCAGCAAGTCGTCGGGGATATACGCGCCGATCCTCAAAGGCAGCTTTTCGAGGACGACATCCATTTCAGGTGGTGCAGGCACGGGGGCGCTCCTTTGAAACCTACCCGCGAAGAAGCCGTTTAACGCCAAGCGGGTTCATTCTTCTGTTTATAGTCCTGGAACGCCTTCTGGAGACCGCCGATCACCTCGGCGGACGTCTCGAACATCGCCTTCAGCTGCGGCTCATCGACCTTCTCGATGTCCTCGCGAAGGTGCTGCTTCACCTCCTCCAACTTTTTCTGCATTTTCTGCGTGTGGTGGCGCGGATCGCGGTCGGCAGCGCTAGTCATGATCAATCTCCAATTTGTGGATCTCGGAGAACTCGCCCGGCTCTGAGGATCGACAGGCGGGTTTGCAGCGTAAACGGCTTGCCGATAGCTGTGGTTCCCGACTGCGGATGCGGTCTTCGCGCGCCCAACGCGCTGTTCCTGGGTTCAACCGCCCGGTAGCAAGTCCGAAGGGCGCTTGCCGCGAATTCAAGACGCAAGCAGTGGCAGACGAGCATTGATGAAACTGAGAACTGATGGCGTCTCTGGCCAAGGACGGCAATCCACGACCTATAGCCTACGCCTCGTCCGCGATCCATTCGAGCGAGGCGCCATGCGGGTCAGTCCAAGCTACAGGGGAGCCGTTCGCAGATAGGAGGAAGCGGCCAGGCGGCCAGCTTGTTCCGGCGCGTGTGGCGATGGACGGGAAGACGCGAGGGGACTCGTTCGATACCCAATAAGGCGAGAGACGCATCGCCTGCTCGGCGAAAGCTTCTCTGTCACCAAGGTCGGAGACATAGTCGAGGACGGCTGTGTGAAAGATGACGAGTGTAGCGTCGTTTGGCGCTTCGTTGCAGAGTTGCACGAGGTCGCTCCCGCGCAGGTCGCCCTTCACCACCCGAGGCTTGACTGTGGCAGCGATCTTTAGGGCCGCCCGCAGATTGGCAAGCCGTGCTGTCTGTTCCGGCCAGACCAGTGTCTCAAGCCATGCGACTTGCGAGTCGTCCGAAGCATCTATCGGGCTCAGGTCCAATCCAGCCCGCCAGACGACTTGCGGCAAGGCCGTCGGCAATGGCGTTGTTTCGCTAGCGAGGCATCGGAAGACAGGCGGCTCCAAGGCCATTGCAGGTGCGCGGATCACCTTGCGTCCGTAGTCATAGCCGTAGAGGTCGGGCATGAGGCAGAGCCCTGCGGAGGTCCCGACCTCGATGAGGGCCAGCGGCTGCGGCAAACGCGCCAGGACGGGGAGCAGGGTGGCGCATCTTCCCGGCTCGTTGGTTTGCGTTGAGCGCTCGAGCATGAGCGAGCGGATAGCGTCGGGATTAGCCTGAAGCGCCTGGCGAAGCTCGGTCCACCCTGTTGGCGTGCCGAACAAGTGACGCACCGCTGCAAGTAGAAGGTTCGGTTGCCGCTTTAGGTCCGGAAGAGTCGACAGGAAACCGAGCGCCTCCCGATCCCCAGCGACTGCCCGAGCCAACTCCTCGTAGAGCGGCGAGCGACCGCGAGCTTCCGTATCGGCGAAGCGAATATATCGGGCTGAGATCTCGGCCAAGCCCTCCTCGTCCATATCCGCTGATCCTCGGTCCCGACGTCCCATCACAATACACGATCCACGGATCTGATTGGACCAGGCCACGGCGTTTTTACACAGGCTTGACCCCAGCGGACTTGCCGCGGTCGCCTACTTAACCGTTGCGTTATGAGGTCGTACGCAATCCAAAATCTGGGGAACTGTCCCTAATTGGTGTCTCACCCAGGGATGCGGTCCACCATGTCTCCGGTATAAACCGCAACCCATGTCTCCGGGTTGGACAATTTGAGATTTGGCGCACCCGACAGGATTCGAACCTGTGACCTCTGCCTTCGGAGGGCAGCGCTCTATCCAGCTGAGCTACGGGTGCTTTCAGGATCGGTGATCCCAAAAACGAACCAGCCGGTAAACCGGCCAGCCACGGCTTCTTAGCGGAAGCAGGCGCCGGCTTCAACGGGCAATCGCCAGCGGGCTCAAACTGCCGTAGCAGCCCGGGGGAGACAGACACCGTCCCGTCCGCCGCCACCGCCTGCTCATTCGGTCACGGTAAGCACCGCCTTGCCGCTGATGCTGCGCTGCCGCAGCGCGTCGAGGGCTTGACCGACGTCCCGCCACGGCACGGTGAGGACCACCCGCGTTTCGAGCCGGCCGGCTGCGATCGGCGCGAGCAGCGAGGCGATGTCGGCGCCTACCTCCGGACCAGAAGCGTAGTAGGCGAAGGTCTGCAGCCGCGCACCTTCGTGCCCCGGAACGAACTGGCGGAAGCCGATGGGCGTGAGTTCGCCGCGGCTCGAGCCGAACATGACGACGGTCCCGCCGGGCGCGATCCGTTCGATCGCGTGGGCGAGGCTATCGCCGCCCACCGATTCGGTAATCAGCGAGAACAGTCCTTCGGTCAGCTCGATCGTTTCGACGACCCGCTCGGCTCCGAGGCCGCGGAGATCGTCGGCATGCCGTTCAGCGGCGACCGCCACCACCGACGCGCCCTGCTGGCGGGCGATCTGGATCTGGAAACGGCCGACCGCGCCGCTTGCGCCGGTAATCAGGACCCGCTGGCCGGCCAGGTCGCCGCCGAGGCGCAGGGTCCGCAGCGCGGTCGTGCCCGCGACCGGAACAGTGGCGGCGGAGACGAAGCTGACGTCGTCCGGCAGGACGGCGAGGTGGTCGGTCGGAACGGCGACCCGTTCGGCCCACCCGGCCTCGTCGACCAGAGCCGCAACCCGGGCGCCGACGGCCGGCCCGGAGCCGTCGGCCGCGGCGCGCTCGACAATTCCGGCGACGTCCTGGCCAGGCACCCAGCCGTTCGGACGGATGTTGAGCAAGCGCAGTTCGCCGCGGTTCAGCGAGACTGCCCGGACCGAGACCAGCGCCTCATGCGGGGCGGGCTCGGGCTCACCAAGCTCGGCGAGCCGCAACCCGGTGGCGCTGTCGGAAGATGTGACCAAGGCGAGCATTGGTATCGTCCCTTCTTGCTGCGTGGCGGACGCCAGCCTGTTTTCGTGCGCCGGGCTTGTTGGTCCGACGTTCAGAACGCAAGCAGGGCATGACTAAATGGAAGTCCGCCTGTCGGCTTCTGAGTTACTCATCCCTAAACTATCGACTTTCCTGTTTGAGTAATTTAGATATCTTGGCAGTCGATCGCTAAAAACAGTCAATGTGAGACAGCCGCTCCGCTACCCCTGGCCTTTCGATCCGGATGACGTCCTCGCCCCGGCAATCGCCGTGCGCGTTGACGTTACCGAAACCGGGGCGGAGGTGCCGGACCACCACCACCGCAAGGGGCAACTCGTCTTCGCGCTGGGCGGCGGCGTCACATGTCGCGTCCCCAGCGGTCTGTGGATGGTGCCGCCGCATTGCGCGGTGTGGATTCCCGGCGACATGGAGCACAGCAATATCGCGACCGCCAATGCCCGGATTTTCTTCGTCTATATCGAACCGGGAGTTGCCGACCTGCCGGACCGGTGCTGCACGCTTTCGATCACGCCGTTGCTGCGCGAGCTCATCATAGAGCTGACGGATCGCGTTGAGGACGATGACGCGAGGGGCGAGCTCCTGACCAGGGCTCTGCTCACCGAACTGCCGCGCATGCCTGTCCAGCAGCTGCATTTGCCGATCTCGTCCGAGCCGCGCTTGAGGCGCATCGCGGCGGCGTTGGCGCAAGATCCTGCCGATCGCAGCACCCTGGCGGAATGGGCCAGTCGCGTCGCGCTCAGCGAGAGCAGTCTCGCACGTCTCGTGGTGAAGGAGACAGGGCTGACCTTCGGGCGCTGGCGCCAGCAACTGCACCTGATCGTCGCAATGCGCGAGCTGGCCTCCGGCGCCAGCGTGCAGCAGGTTTCGGCCGATCTCGGTTACGAATCGGTCACCGCCTTCATCACCATGTTCAAGAAAGCGCTTGGCAAGCCGCCGGCAAAGTATCTCAGCAGTGTCGCGCAAAACGGCGGCTCTGCGTTTGTCGCCTGAACCCGCACGCGGTCAACACTCGGACTTCAACTATCACTGCTCCTCGGCATACAGCAGCCGCGTCTTTGCCTCGGAGGTCGGCAACAGGCTGCGCTGGATCAGCGCCTCGACGTGGTCGTTGCGCTGGCGCGCGCTGTCGGCGCCCATCACCACGATGATCAGCCTGTGCCCGTCCGCATTATAGGAGGTGACGATGTTGAAGCCCGAAGCCCTGATGTAGCCGGTCTTGATGCCGTCGACCCCGCGCACCCGGCCGAGCATGTCATTGTGGCCGCGCACCAGCCTGCCGCGGAACATGAAGTCGCTTTCAGAGAAATAGTGGAAATGCTGCGGGAAGCGGGCGTGCAGCGCCATGCCGAGCACCGCCATGTCGCGCGCGCTCGTGTGCTGGTCGCCGTCCGGCAGGCCCGAGGCGTTGCGGAACACGGTGCTGCTCATGCCGATCTGGCGCGCCTTGGCGGTCATCATG
Organism: Mesorhizobium sp. M1365; assembly: GCF_040317865.1. Taxonomy (NCBI): domain Bacteria; kingdom Pseudomonadati; phylum Pseudomonadota; class Alphaproteobacteria; order Hyphomicrobiales; family Phyllobacteriaceae; genus Mesorhizobium; species Mesorhizobium sp. M1365. The sequence goes on along the minus strand of NZ_JAMYLG010000006.1, from coordinate 184,146 downwards.
CCGGCGAACGCCTCTTCGCTGCCGCCGAGATATTCGGCAACGGCGACCGCCACGTCATTGGCCGATTTGACGATGATGGCGCGGATCGCCGAATCGACGTCGATGGTCTCGCCGCGCCTGAACCGCAGCTTGGTCGGCGGCTGCCGGGCGGCGTTGTCCGACACCGGAATTTGCGTCTCCTTGCTGATGCGGCCCTGGTCCAGCGCCTCGAACAGGAGGTAGAGCGTCATCATCTTGGTCAGCGACGCCGGATAGCGCGGCGCCGTCGAGTTGACCTCGAACAGCGTCTTGCCGGTGCCGGCATCGATGACCATGGCGGCATATTTCTGCGGCGGCGCCGGTACCGCCAGCACGCTGTCGGGCGGCGTGACAGTCGTGCAGCCGGCAGCAAACAGCAGCAGCGCCAGCACAGCGACGCATTTGTGGATGGACGAAAAGAACCGGAAGGCGGACAAGTCAGTTCCGAAGGCAGGCAGTTTCTGAGACGAGGCGAAGCTATCTTAACGCAAAGGCACAGTCCATTTGGTTAATATCGGTCTGGCCCTCGAACGGTGCCCTGTCCACAGGCCGACGTGGCGCCGCCTGATGTGAATTGCCGGCCACCGCGCTTGCGCAACCGGCGGCGAGTGGGCTTTGCTGGCGCCGACAGAATCGGGCCGCCAGAATCGGGCTGGCAGAATCGGGCTGAATCGGTAGGTGCACATGGATACGGTCACGATCACGGCGAAGGGCATTTCGGTATCGGTCGATCTTGCCGTCGGCCATCTCGCCGACATGACGGTCGATATCGATGGCCGCCGGCTGAAGCCGCTGCATCGCGCACCCTGGGTCGGCGAGCCGCGCCAGATGCTGCCGAAAGACCTGCCTGAAGGGACGGTCCACCTGTCCGGCGATTTCCTCTGCGCGCCGTTCTCGATCAGCGACGTCGAAGCGGCACCTTTGCATGGCTGGCCGGCAAATAGCCGCTGGGACGTCGTCGACAGCGCGGCAACGGCCGACGGCTGGCGCGCCGTCTTCCGCCTGCAGCGCCCGGTCATGGGCGCAAGCGTCGACAAGATCCTGACCTTGCGCGACGATCATCCCTTTCTCTATCAGGAGCACGTCTTTTCCGGCGGCGCCGGCGCCATTCCCGTCGCCCACCACCCGATGACGGTGATGACGGCCGGCGGCAGGCTAGCGTTCTCGCCGAAGCGCCTTGCCGCAACGCCGAGTGAGGCGCCGGAGCCCGATCCGGCCCGCGGCCGCTCGTTGCTCGCCTACCCGGCGCGAACCGCCGACCTGACGCGCTTTCCCGCTGCCGACGGCGGCACGATTGACCTGACCACCTATCGCATGGACCAGCTGCGTGAGGACTTCGTCACGCTGGTCGAAGCCGACCATGGCGGACCGGGCTGGACGGCGCTGGCGCGCCAGGCGGAAGCCGATCTCGTGCTGGTGCTGAAGAACCCGGCCGAACTGCCGGTCACCATGCTGTGGGTCAGCAATGGCGGGCGCGATTATGCGCCATGGAGTGGCCGCCACCGCGGCGTGCTCGGCATCGAGGACGGCCGCACGGCCGTCGGCCACGCCGCATCGCTCGGCGACAATTGGCTGAAGCGCGAAGGCGTGGCGACCGCCTTTGCCCTTTCCGAAGGGCGCCGCTTTTCGTTCCGCCATGTCATCGGCGCACTGCCATGGCCATCCGGCGAGCCGCCGCACGACGTCACGACCTCGCCGGGCCGCATGCGCATCCTGGCGGCTGACGGTGCCGTGCGCGACATCGGCTTCGACCGCGATTTCCTGCGGATCGGCCAATCCAGGCCCGATTGAAGGCTTGGCACAAGCCGGCGTTTGAAATTTTCAAAAACTGCCGCCAAAATGCGCCAGGACCATCTTATGGATGCCAATGTCAGAAATCGCCCACATCGCTGCTGTCATTTTCAAACGCGCCGGCAAGGCACCGCGCTTCATCGTTGCCATTGCCGGTCCGCCCGGCGCCGGCAAGTCGACATTGTCGACAGGCTTGCACGACCTGCTGCCGGAAGGCACGGCGGAAGTCGTGCCGATGGATGGCTTCCATTACGATGACGTCGTTCTCGATCGACGCGGCCTTCGCGCGCGAAAAGGTGCTCCGGAAACCTTTGATTTTGCCGGCTTCGAAGCGCTGCTGAAGCGCATCCGCGCCGGCGAGCCGGATATCGCCATCCCGGTCTTCGACCGCAGCATGGAGCTGTCGCGCGCCGCCGCTGCGATCATCGCCGCCGACGCCAAATTCATCCTGGTCGAAGGCAATTATCTGCTGCTCGACGAAGAACCTTGGACGCGGCTGGCGCCGCTGTTCGACTTCTCGATCTTCGTCGATGTGCCGCGCGCCGAGCTCGAGCGCCGACTGCTGGAGCGATGGCACGAGCACGGCCGCTCCGACGAGGACGCGCGCGCCTGGATTGCTTCCAACGACATGCCGAACATTGATCGCGTGCTTGCTCGTCGGCGGCCCGCTGACCTGGTGGTCGGTGAACAGGCCTGATCTGTAAGGACTATTGGGCCGGAACCTTAACACTTTCAGGCCGTTATCCCGAACACGGCAATTGTGCCGCATGAGGGAACGGTTCGATGGAAACCATGGCAAAAAAGCCTGCGCCCGCCAAGGGCAGGGCAACACGATCAAAAGCCACTCGAGTGAAAACCAGCGCCGGCCCGGCAGCAGCGGCCCGCTCCAAGGATGCGGCAAAGCCCAGCTTTGGCAAGGCGGCGCCGAAAAAGGTGATGCCTGCCGCGGCCAAAGCCGCTGCACCCAAGCCCAAAAGATCGGCAAGCAGCAGAGGATCGATCGCAGGCAGCGCAATGCGCACTGTTAAAGCAACGGCCAATGTCGCCGCCGGTGCCGTGCTTGCCACCGCCAAAGGTGCGGCGTCGCTTGCTGCTTCCGTAGTCGGCAAGGGCGGCTCAAAGCCCCGGACCAAGGCAAAATAGCCGAGCGGAATCGACGTAAGATCAGCTTCTGGCCGGAATGGTGAGGCCCCTCTGCACCGCCGGTCGGGCGAGGCCACGCTCCAGCCATGCGCCCACGCTGGGGAAATCGTCGAAACCGACGAGTTCCCGCGCCTCGTAGAAGCCGATCAGATTGCGCACCCACCCAAGCATCGAAATATCGGCGATCGTGTAATCGTCGCCCATGATCCAGTTGCGGCCCTTGAGCCTCGTTTCGAGGACGCCGATCAGCCGTCGCGACTCGTCGCGATAACGTTCCAGCGGGCGCTTGTCGGCGATTTCGCGCCCAGCGAATTTGTGGAAGAATCCGACTTGGCCGAACATCGGCCCGATCGAAGCCATCTGGAAGAACACCCACTGGATCGTCTCATAACGCAGCGTCGCGTCTGCCGGGACCAGCTGGCCGGTCTTGTCGCTGAGGTAAAGCAGGATGGCACCGGATTCGAACAAGCCGATCGGCTTGCCGCCCGGGCCGTCCGGATCGATCATCGCCGGTATCTTGCCGTTCGGGTTCAAAGACAGGAATTCCGGGGTCCAGCTCTCGTTCTTGCCGATATCGACGGCATGCGGCTCGTAAGGCAGGCCAAGTTCCTCCAGCGCGATCGATATCTTCACCCCGTTCGGCGTCGGAAACGAATAAAGCTGGATGCGGTCGGGGTGGCTCGCCGGCCAGCGCCTGGCAATCGGAAACGCGGACAGATCGGTCATCGAAACTCCTGGTAGGGGACCGCGCCGAGCGGCACGGTCATGGCGGGTCGCAGAGAGTTAGGCGCGACGCCTGGCGCGATCAATATGCGCATGGAAAGTTTCGCCGGCCCCGGTGAAGGACCCGCAAGGGGTGCGGTCACACGGCCTTTACCGCCAGCACCGCATTGGTGCCGCCGAAGGCGAAGCTGTTGCTGATCGCGGTGCGCACAGTGCGTTCGCGCGCCACGTTCGGCGTGATGTCGAGATCGCAGTCGGCGTCGGCTTCCCGATAATTGGCGGTCGGCGGCACGATGCCTTCGCGGATCGCCATCACGCAGGCGATCATTTCCAGCGCGCCGGAGGCGCCGAGGCAGTGGGCGTGCATCGATTTGGTCGAGGACACCGAAAGCTTGTAGGCATGGCCGCCGAACACGCGTTTGATCGCCGCCGTCTCGATCTGATCGTTGGCCTTGGTGCCGGTGCCATGCGCGTTGAGATAGTCGACGTCCTCGGGATTGAGCCCGGCATCGACGAGGCAGAAGCGCATCGCCGCCTCAGGCCCTTCGATGGTTGGCGCGACGATATCGGAGGCGTCGGCGGAAAGGCCGACGCCGGCGATTTCGGCAAGGATGGCGGCGCCGCGCGCCATGGCATGCTCATATGTTTCCAGCACCACCATGCCGGCGCCTTCGCCGAGCACGAGCCCCTGGCGGTCGCCCGAAAACGGCCGGCAGGTGTCCGGCGACAGTACCCGCAGGGCCTCCCAGCCCTTGAGGATGCCCCAGACCAGCGGCGCATCGGTGCCGCCGGCGACCATGACGTCGGCCCGGCCGAGCCTGATCTGATCGACCGCCGAGGCAATGGCGTGGTTGGATGACGAGCAGGCAGAGGTGATGCCGAACACCGGCCCGCGCAGACCAAGATTCATGCTGACATGGCCGGCTGCAGCGCCCGGCATTACTTTCGGGACGGTGAAGATGCCGGCGCGGTTCTTGCCTTCGAGCAGGATGGCGCGATAGTTCTCTTCGATTGCCTCCCAGCCGCAGACGCCGACGCCGACGATGGTGCCCATCCGGTAGGTGTTGGCCGCGTGCGGGTTCAATCCCGCCTGCTGTGCCGCCTCCCGCGCGGCGATCGTCGCCAGAAGGCTGAAGCGGTCCATCGACACGACCTGCTTGCGGTCGATGCCGTGCTCGGGAAGCGCCTTGATTTCGCAGCCGACCTTGACCTTCAGATCATGCAGCAGCGGATTGTCGATCGCGCCGATTGCCGAACGGCCGGCGCGCATTTCATTCCAGATTGCCGGTGCGTTGGTGCCGAGCCCGCATAATCCGCCGATGCCCGTGATGACGACGCGCTTGTGCATTCAGTCAGGCTTTTTTCGCGATCAGCGCGCGAACCGCCTCGACCATGTCGCCGACATTCTTCAGATTGCTCCAGGCATCGACAGTGTTCATCTCGATTTCGATGCCGTACTCTTCCTCGAGATCGAAGATGATCTCCGTCAGTTCCAGCGAATGGATGCCAAGGGCGGTCAGTTCGGTACTGGTGGTGATTTCCTCGCCGCCCGGGTCGGCATGAGCCTTGATCTTGGCGATGATATCGTTTGCCAGCTGGTCAGCCATTCGGTTTCTTCCCCAACTCTGTCGTTTCCCGACGCCAACTGATCAGCGCCCCTTTTGTCCTCGATTACGTCGTCATCGTCGCCTTTTACCCCCGCCAGGCGCCGGTGACCGTACCAAGGTGGCTCCCTCTATAGAAACCGAAACGCTGTCAAGCAACAAGCTATATATCGACAAAGCCGCCGCAGTGCTTAACGTTGGCGTCGTGGATACGATCGCATATAGCTTGACTTCAGTGCCGGCGGCCCAGCGTGTTGCCGGCGTCGCGCGGCTTGGCTGCGACTGGAACGGGGGCCGCACGCGTCTTCGGCGTCTGTACCAGGACGGTTCGGCCAAGATCCGCATGCCGGCGGTCTCGGCCGATCCGCTCGAAGCCGTCCTGATCAACACCGCCGGTGGGCTGACCGGTGGCGACCGTCTCGCCTGGGAGGTCGATGTCGGTGCCGGCGCCTCCGCAACCATAACAACGCAGGCCTGCGAGAAAATCTATCGCGCCGCGTCCGACCGCGCCGAAGTGAGGGTGCAGCTGACTGTCGGGGAAGACGGCCACATTGCCTGGCTGCCACAGGAAACCATTGTCTTCGACCGCTCGGCCTTTGCCCGCAGCCTTGACGTGGAGCTTGCCAGCGGAGCCGAGGCGCTGATCCTGGAGGCTACCGTCTTCGGCCGCCTGGCCATGGGTGAACGGGCTTCGCAAGGCCATTTCCACGACCGCTGGCGCGTCCGCCAGGACGGGGCGCTGGTCCATGCAGAGGAGTTCCGCATCGGGCCGGACATTGCGGCCACCTTGAACCGTCCCGCAGCGGCCGGCAGTGCCGTCGCCGTGGCGACGCTGCTGATGGTGTCGCCACGGGCAGAGGCTTTGCTCGAGCCGACCCGGGGCATAGTCGGCGGCCAGGGCGGCGTCAGTTTCTGGAGCGTGCGGAAATCTGGCAAGCTTCTTGCGAGGCTGTTCGCTGAGGACGGCTACCGGCTCCGCAAGCGGCTGGTGCCGCTTGTCGAATTGCTCAACGGACGGGCGGGCCTGCCCAAATTATGGTCACTCTGATTTCGATTGTGCCACCGCAGGAAAAAGCATGAATCTGACGCCGAGGGAGAAAGACAAGCTGCTGATCGCCATGGCGGCGATCGTGGCCCGCAAGCGGCTCGAACGCGGCGTCAAGCTCAATCATCCGGAAGCGATCGCGCTGATCACCGATTTCGTCGTCGAGGGTGCCCGCGACGGCCGCGCGGTCGCCGAGCTGATGGAGGCCGGCGCCCATGTCGTCACCCGGGCCCAGGTGATGGAAGGCATTGCCGAAATGATCCACGATGTGCAGGTCGAGGCGACGTTTCCAGACGGCACCAAGCTGGTGACCGTGCACGAGCCGATCAGATAACACCGCCAAGGAGAGGAAATGCTTGAGCTGCGTCCCAACTGCGAGTGCTGCGACAAGGATCTGCCGCCCGACGCGACGGATGCGGTGATCTGCACCTTCGAATGCACCTTCTGCGCCGACTGCGCACAAAACGTGCTCGGCGGCGCCTGTCCGAATTGCGGCGGCAACTTCTCGGCCCGCCCGATCCGTCCGGCAGCGCTGCTGAAGAAATATCCGGCCTCCACCAAGCGCGTCCTCAAGGCAGAGGGCTGCGGTCCGGCCCGCAAGGCAGCGTGAGAGGGATGATGATCTCAAAGATGGAAGGCACGCCGATGATCCCCGCTACGATGAAACGCTCAACGCTGTCGGCGGTCCTGTTGCTGGCGGCAGCAATGCCAGCCTATGCCCATGTCGGCGTCGGCACGGTTTGGTCCTTCACCGCCGGCTTCTCCCACCCGCTCTCCGGCCTCGATCACATGACGGCGATGATTGCCGTCGGGCTATGGGCCGCGCTCAAGGGCGACAAAGCGATCTGGGCATGGCCGCTGGCCTTCGTAAGCGTCATGCTGGCCGGCGGCGTGCTTGGCATGCTGCATGTGCCGATGCCTTTCGTCGAGCCGGCGATACTGGCGTCCGTCGTGGCACTCGGGCTGCTGGTTGCGCTCGCCGTCGATCTTCCTGTCTCGGCCGGCGTCGCCGTCATCGGCCTGTTCGCGCTGTTCCACGGCTATGCCCATGGCACCGAGGTGCCTGAGAATGCCGGCGGACTCGGCTATATGGCGGGCTTTGCCGTTGCCACGGCACTGCTCCACGCCGTCGGCATCGCGGCCGGTCTCGGCCTCGGCTGGCGCTTCCGCGGGCTTGCCCGCGCCGCTGGCGCCGCTTGTGCCGCGATTGGCGCCGGCCTCGCTTTCGGCGTCGTGTGAGGCCGCGATGATCCCCGGCGAAATCATCACGGCAAGCGGCGAGATCGAACTGAACAAGGGTCTGGCGACGGTCACCTTGAAGGTAGCCAACAGCGGCGACCGGCCGATCCAGGTAGGCAGCCATTATCATTTCTTCGAGACCAATGAGGGACTGAGATTCGATCGCGACAAGGCCCGCGGCATGCGCCTCGACATCGCTGCCGGCACCGCCATGCGTTTCGAGCCCGGCCAAGAGCGCGACGTTACCCTGGTGCCGTTCGGCGGCAAGCGCGAGGTCTACGGATTTCAGCAGAAGATCATGGGCGCGCTGTGAGATCGAAGGCGTCGAGCAGTTTCGGCTCAGCCGGGCGGCTTGGCCGCCGCATAGATGACGACCTTTCCCGGATCGTCGAATTCCACCGCCAGAACGTCCTCGGTTTGCACTCGCCGCGAATCGATGGCGTTGAACAGCAATGCGTTCGCCTCGATCTCCTTGCGCAGCTCGGCGATGTCGTCCCGATGTTGCCTGACCTTGTTTTCGATCGCCGGCGGCGGGCCGCCTTCGGTGCGCGCGGCATCGGTAAGAAACACGATATCGACCTTGTCGAGCTTGGATGTCTTGCGCACGGCGGCGATGTTTTCACGCGTGCGGTCGATCGCCGAACTGACCTTGCCGGCTTCCGCATTTGTCTGGGTCTCTTCCTGGCCGACCTCCGAGCCGACGATCCGGTTGACGGTCTCGGCGCTGTCGAGGCTCTGCGCGTTCAGCGCGGCGTGCGGAATGCTGGCTGCCAGAAACGCGGTCGCGGCAATCCCATGCAGCCATCTGGTGTCGGAGAAGGTGGTGATCGCCATCGCTCGTTCTCAGGGTCCTTTTCGAGGCTCGTGTCAGGGCGACAGGACCGAAACGCAACGTCCCCCGTGAAGGTTCCCTTTGCGACGCGGCGGGCTGGCCGGGCGCCGGCCCGCCGCCTCGTCTCGTCAGCTCGCTTTCTTGGTGATCAGCGTCAGCGCGCCATTGGTGCTCATGCTGGCGGCGATCACCTGCGCCGAGGTGAGCCCCTTGGCTTCGAGCGCGGATTTGACCTGCGGTGTCGCGTCGATCGAGCCGCGCAGTTTCTGCAGGTCGGCATCGCTGCGCTTGGCGATGACCTCGTTGACCTTGGCTTGAGTGTCCGCGGGCAGATCCTTGATATCGACGACGTTGATCGCGTGGATGGTGGGCGCCTGCGGCTGCGCCCCGGGCGTGGCAGGAGCAGGCGCGGCCGGCGCCGGACTGGGCTGCTGCGCGGGCTGTTGCTGGGCGCTGGCGGCGGTTGCGAGCACCAGCGTGGCGGCGGCTGCCAGAAGGGTCGTTTTGCGCATGGATGTTCCTTTCCATCGATTGGCAAATTGTGGTTTTGGGGTGGCCCGGCCACCTCAAACGCTAAATGGGATCGGAAAGTGTCGCTCAGCGGGTCATTGCGTGACCATAGGATGGCGGCAATGTGGGGCCCGGCTTCGACAAGTGGTATTTTCGGGCTGTATTTCGGGAGCAATTGCTGATGGCTAAAATCACCCGCGCCGCCTATGCGCAGATGTACGGCCCGACCGTCGGCGACAAGATCCGGCTCGCCGACACCGAGCTGTTCATCGAGGTCGAAAGGGATCTCACTCTTTACGGCGAGGAGGTGAAGTTCGGCGGCGGCAAGGTCATCCGCGACGGCATGGGCCAGAGCCAGGTGTCGCGCGCGCAAGGCGCGGTCGACACCGTCATCACCAATGCGTTGGTCGTCGATGCCACCGCCGGTATCGTCAAGGCAGATATCGGCCTCAGGGACGGCCGTATCGCCGCGATCGGCAAGGCCGGCAATCCGGATACCCAAGGCGGCGTCACCATCATCATCGGTCCCGGCACCGAGATCATCGCCGGCGAGGGCAAGATCCTGACCGCCGGCGGCTTCGACGCGCATATCCACTTCATCTGCCCGCAGCAGATCGAGGAAGCGCTGATGTCGGGCATCACCACCATGCTCGGCGGCGGCACCGGCCCGGCGCACGGCACGCTGGCCACCACCTGCACGCCTGGGCCGTGGCATCTGGCGCGCATGATCCAGTCTTTCGACGCCTTCCCGATGAATATCGGCCTGTCGGGCAAGGGCAACGCGTCCCTGCCTGCCGCGCTCGAGGAGATGGTGCTCGCCGGCGCCTGCTCGCTGAAGTTGCACGAGGACTGGGGCACGACGCCGGCTGCAATCGACTGCTGCCTGTCGGTCGCCGACGATTACGACGTGCAGGTGATGATCCACACCGACACGCTGAACGAGTCCGGCTTCGTCGAAAACACGGTCGCGGCGATCAAGGGCCGCACCATCCATGCCTTCCACACCGAAGGCGCCGGCGGCGGCCACGCGCCTGATATCATCAAGGTCTGCGGCCTGCCTAACGTCATTCCGTCCTCGACCAACCCGACCCGCCCCTACACGATCAACACGCTGGCCGAACACCTCGACATGCTGATGGTCTGTCACCATCTGTCGCCGTCGATCCCCGAAGATATCGCCTTTGCCGAAAGCCGCATCCGCAAGGAAACCATCGCCGCCGAAGACATTCTGCACGACATCGGCGCCTTCTCGATCATCTCGTCGGACAGCCAGGCCATGGGCCGTGTCGGCGAAGTGGCGATCCGCTGCTGGCAGACCGCCGACAAGATGAAGCGCCAGCGCGGTTCATTGCCGCAGGAGACCGGCGACAACGACAATTTCCGCGTCCGCCGCTACATCGCCAAATACACCATCAATCCGGCCATCGCGCATGGCCTGTCGAGGGACATCGGCTCGGTGGCAGTGGGAAAACGCGCCGACCTCGTGCTGTGGAATCCGGCCTTTTTCGGCGTCAAGCCGGACATGGTGCTGATCGGCGGCATGATCGCCGCCGCCCCGATGGGCGATCCCAACGCCTCGATCCCGACGCCGCAGCCGATGCACTATCGGCCGATGTTCGGGGCCTACGGCAAGGCGATGACCAATTCGTCGGTGACGTTCGTCTCCAAGGCCGCGCTCGACACCGGCCTGCGCGACAGGCTCGGCATCGACAAGCAGATGGTCGCGGTCGAGAACACCCGCGGCGGCATCGGCAAGCATTCGATGGTGCTCAATGACGCCACGCCGCATGTCGAGGTCGACCCGGAAACCTATGAGGTCCGCGCCGACGGCGCACTCTTGACCTGCGAGCCAGCAACCGTGCTACCGATGGCGCAAAGGTACTTTTTGTTTTGAGGTGATGCGTGTTCTGGCGCACAAGCTCCCCGCTGGACGCCGACGACGAGGAGTGGCAGCTCGATTGCTGGGGTTGGCTGCTCAGGCATTTCGGCGGGGCAGCCGCGCTGCGCAAACGTTCGCTGATCTTGCCAACACGAGCATTTTTCACCCCCTCTGAAGAACAGGGGCACGCCGCTGCATCGCACTATTTCGGGCAGGTGGCGGCATATTTTGGCATCGATGCGGCCCGCTTCAATCTCGTGCCACAGGAAGATTCAATCGACCCGGTTTTGGGACCGCTTCAGGTCCTTCAGGACGCGCCGCGGGAGCCTGCCGGGACCTTCTCCGTGTCCCGGGGCGGTGCCATGACAATCACCTACAATCCGGCGATCGTTCCCAAGCCCATGAAGCTCATTGCGACGTTCGCGCATGAGATTTGTCATCCATTGCTGTTCTCGGTGCCTGAAGAACCGCCGGGCGGCACCGAGATGGAGGAGTTCGCAACCGATCTCGCGGTCACCTTCTTCGGCTTTGGTATCTTCAATTCCAACACTGCGGCGAGTTTCACTCAGTACCGCGACACCGCCACCGGCACGCAAGGCTGGTCCTTCGAGCGACAAGGCTATCTGTCGCCAGCGGAACGCGCCTTTGCGCTGGCGCTGTTCATCCAGGCGCGCGGTCAGGGAATACAGGACGCGCGCGAGTATCTGGATTCCGGGCCGTTGGCCTATTTTCGCAAGGCAACGAAGTATCTGGCGCAGACGCCATCCATTTCATCCGATCTGCTTGCGGCGCACCAATAGCCAAGGTCTCAACGGACTCAAGATTCGAACGGCAGGTCAGCGCAGCAGAAACCGGTTTTCACTTTTCAGATCACAATCTAGAACGCCAAATGTAGAACATGCCGCGCCAGGCCTATGGACCAGCAACTCCCCTACGCCCACGACATTTTCCCGCATATCCGCATCGTCCTGGGCATGGTGATCGGCCTTGGCGTCACACGGCTGCTGTCGGGGCTCGCCCGCATCGTCCAGCATCCCGGCCAATACCGGCTCTATCCCGTGCACCTCGCCTGGGTTGCGTCGGTGCTTTTAATGCTGGTGCATTTCTGGTGGTGGGAGTTCGGCCTGTTCCAGATCGAGAATTGGACTTTCGGCAAATACCTGTTCATCATCTTCTACGCCGTCACGCTGTTCCTGCTCTGCGCGCTGCTGTTTCCGGATTCGATGCTGGACTACACCAGCTATGAGGATTTCTTTTATTCGCGCCGGGCCTGGTTCTTCGGCCTGCTGGCGGCGACCTATCTGCTCGACGTGATCGATACGCTGCTGAAAGGGCCGGAGCATTTCGCCCATTTTGGCGTCGAATATCTGATCCGCACGCCGGTTTTCGTCGCGCTTTGCGTCATTGCGATCCTGCTGCGCGACCGCCGCTTTCACATCGCCTTTGTCGCCGGCGCGCTCGTCTATCAGATATCGTTCATCCTGCGGCTCTTCGACACGATCGTCTGAGCCCCATTGGGGCGGCGGACGCGATAGGCTAGGCTTTTTGGGAGAGGCAGTTTTTACATGAAGCTCGATATTCGCACCGACTTCACCAAATTCCCGCGCGCCGTCTCCGTCCTGGCCGCAGGCGAAGCCGGAACCACCACGCCATACGACAGTGCGGTGCTTGCCCATGACGAGCGGCATCTGCGCCGTCGCGCCATCGAAACGGTGCGTAACGACAAGGTGCTGGTCGACCTGCCCGAACCGGTGACCTTGAACCATGGTGACCGGCTGGTGCTGGAGGATGGCCGCCACATCGAGATCATCGCGGCCGAGGAGCCGCTGTACGATCTCCGTGCCGGCGGCCCTGTCCATCTGGCCGAACTTGCCTGGCATATCGGCAACCGTCATCTCGCGGCAAGCATCGAGGCTGACCGAATCCTCATCCTGCGCGACCATGTCATCAAGGCGATGCTGGAAGGGCTGGGCGCCACGGTGAGCGACGTCTCCGAGCCATTCAAGCCGGTGCGCGGCGCTTATTCCGGCCATGGCCATTCTCACGCCGAGGCGCATGCGCACAGCCATGCCGAAGCGCATTCCCATACCCATACCGAATCGCATTCCCACAGCCATTCGCACGACCATGACCATGACTGACCAGCCTTCCAACGTTGCCCAGCCTTCCAATATTGCTTTGTTGCGGCTGATGGCGTGGCTGTCGCCTTCCTTCCCGGTCGGCGGCTTTTCCTACAGCCATGGTCTCGAGCAAGCCGTGCATGCCGGGCTGGTTGCCGACAGCAAAGAGCTCGCCGCGTGGCTGGAAACGCTGGTCGAGATGGGTTCGGGCTGGAATGATGCGGTGCTGTTTGCCGAAAGCTGGCGCAGGGCGCGCGAAACCGGCGATCTCGATGAAATCGTCGCCCTTGCCGAAGCTCTGGCAGGCTCGCGCGAGCGCCATGCCGAGACCATGCTGCAGGGCGCTGCTTTCCTGAAGGCGGCCTTCGCCTGGCCGTGCCAGGTGCTGGATCGCCTGCCGGCCGAATGTGCCTATTGCGTTGCCGTCGGCGCCGTTGCCGGCGGTCACGGCATTGCGCTGCGGGACGCCCTGGCGGCCTTTCTGCAGGCCTTCTTCTCCAATCTCGTCCAGGCTGCGATCCGGCTTGGCATCGTTGGCCAGAGTGCCGCGATGACGCTACTGGCCGCCTTCGAACCGCTTGCCCTGGCCACGGCCGACCGCGCTGCCGGCTCGACCCTCGATGATCTCGGCGGGTGCGCTTTCATCTCCGACGTCACGGCGATGAAGCACGAGGCCCAGTATTCGCGGCTGTTCCGCTCATGATCATTCTCGCTTTCGCCCTCTCGCTCGTCCTGCTGTTGATCACAGCACTGCATGTTTATTGGGGCATTGGCGGCATCTGGCCGGGCAGGGACGCTGCCTCCTGCGCCCGCGCGGTGGGCGGCTTCCGTGGCGTCGACGAGATGCCGGCGCCCTTCGCCAGCTTCGCCGTCGCCGCATGCCTGGGCCTGGCGACGCTGTGGCCGATGGCGCTCGAAGGCGTGTTTGCCACGCCCTTTCCCAAGGCCGGGCTCGCCGCCACAGCGCTGCTCATCGCACTGGTCTTCCTGGCGCGCGGCATTGCCGGCTTCACGCCTTGGTGGCGCCGGCTGACGCCCGAGCAGCCTTTCGTGCGGCTCGATCTGCGTTATTATTCGCCGCTGTGCCTGCTGATCGGGCTTGGCTTTGCCATTCTTGCCCTCACGGAGTTCCCCGCATGATATCACCCAACGGTCCTCTTCGCGTCGGCATCGGCGGTCCGGTCGGCTCGGGCAAGACGACGCTCACCGAAAAGCTTTGCAAGGCGCTGCGTGACGAGTTCTCGATCGCCGTCGTCACCAACGACATCTACACCAAGGAAGACGCCATGATGCTGGCCCGGCTGCAGGCGCTCCCTGAGGATCGCATCATCGGCGTCGAGACCGGCGGCTGCCCGCACACCGCCATTCGCGAGGACGCCTCGATCAATCTGCAGGCGATCGCCGAGATGACCAAAAAATTCCCGGATCTCGATGTCGTCTTCATCGAATCGGGCGGCGACAACCTCGCCGCCACTTTCTCGCCGGACCTTGCCGACCTGACGCTCTATGTCATCTCGGTTTGCCAAGGCGAGGAGATTCCGCGCAAGGGCGGACCGGCGATCACCCGGTCCGATTTCCTGGTCATCAACAAGAGCGACCTTGCGCCCTATGTGAACGTCAATCTCGACATCATGGAACGCGACGCTGCCCGCATGCGCGGCAAACGGCCGTTCGGCTTCACCGACCTGTCGCGCGGCAAGGGGCTTCAGGAGGTGATAGATTTCATCGTCGAGCATGGCGGGCTGAGAGCTGGCACTGCCACCAGCACGGCGGCATAGCAATCGCGTTCGCCTGCACCAAACGAAACCGGTTGCGCGCGTTCCAGTCGCGCGGCATCCTCGCCTCTTCACGGAGGTTACGATGAGCATCGCCCGCCTGCAGAAGGAAGTGCTGACCAACCTGCCGTTCTATGAGGAGCGCGTCGATCTCGCTTGCGCCTTCCGCTGGACGGCGCGGCTCAACATGCACGAGGCGGTGGCCAATCATTTTTCGCTGGCGGTCAACGACGATGGCTCGCAATTCCTGATGAACCCCAACCAGGTGCATTTCTCGCGCATCAAGGCGAGCGATCTGCTTTTGATCGACGCCAATGATCCCGACACGCTTATCGGCCCGAATGCGCCCGACCCGACGGCGTGGGGCCTGCATGGTGCCATCCATCGCAACGTGCGTCATGCGCGCTGCGTCATGCATGTCCACTCGATCCACGCCACCGTGCTTGCCTCGCTCGCCGACTCGACGCTGCCGCCGGTCGACCAGAACTCGGCGATCTTCTTCAACCGCCATGTCGTCGACGCTCATTATGGCGGGCTGGCCTTCGAGGAAGAGGGCGAGCGCTGCTCCCAGTTGCTTGTCGACCCGAAGGTCAAGGTGATGGTGATGGGCAACCATGGCGTGCTGGTCATCGGCGACAGCGTCGCCGACACCTTCAACCGCATGTTCTATTTCGAGCGCGCCGCCGAAACCTATATCAAGGCGCTGTGGACAGGTCGGCCGCTGCGGGTACTGTCGGATGAGATCGCGGAGAAAGCGGCAAGGGAACAGGAAGACTATCCCGGCCAGGCCGAGCGCCACCTTTCCGAACTGAAGGCGATCCTCGACGAGCAGGAGCCTGCCTACCGGAGTTGAGGGCGGTCCCGCCGGGCTGGCTTAAAGCCCGAGTTCGGCCCGCAATTCAGCGGCGCTGTTGATGACAATCGCCCCCGGCGGCCCCTCCATGGGCACCTCTGGCCAGAAGATCGTCTTCATCCCAGCTGCCAGCCCCGCCGTGGCGCCGGTCACGCTGTCGTCGACCGCCACGGCCTCGGCGGGATCGACGTCGGCCAACCAGGCGGCGCGCAGGAAAGGTTCGGCATGCGGCTTGCCTTCACGCACGTCGTTGCGGCTGACCGTCTTCATGCCGGGATAGAAAAGGCCTACGGCGCGCAGATTGGCATCGACGATCAGTCTGTCCGAGTTGGACACCACCGCTTGCGGCACGCCAAGCGCGCGCAGCTCATTGAAAATCTCGATCGCGCCGGTGCGTGGCGTCAGCGTTTCGGCCATCGGCAGATAGTGATCGTATTTGCGCACGATCCAGTCGTCGAAAGGCAGGTCGAGGCCGAACTCGTCGCGCAGCATTTCGTAGACCGGCCATGCGGCGATGCCGAGCACGCGCTCATGCAGGTCGGCCGGCGGCGCGATGCCGACGCTGTGCAGCGCCGCAATCAGCGCCGCCTCGTGCAGCGGCTCGCTGTCGACCAGCGTGCCGTCCATATCCCAGAAAACCGCTTTCGGCGTCATGCAAGGCTCCATTCTCAAAAAATTCCTTAAAGCGTTTAGCGCGCGAGATAAACCGCCGCGTCCCCGCTAATGCATGTCGCGCAAAGTGTGCAGCGGTTTTGCGATGACGACATGCATAAAAAGCAACCTAAAACGTGTCGCATGAGGCCGATCGAACGCAACGCGCTTTAGAACCGGGATTGGTGCAACCTCGACAGCCTTGCTGTTGCAACGAGACTGGGTCGACTTGTCACTTCGCTCCAAACACCAAGTTTCATCACTAAGCAATTGCTCTTACAATAGGCAATTGCGCGCAAGTTCATTCCCTGCGAAACTACTGCGCTCCGCCTCTTATGCTCGGCGGGGTTGGGAGGCAGGAACTTGAATTCGCGGCAGGACAGCGGCGGCAACAGGCTGGACGACGCGGCGCGTGCCGGCTGGCTCTATTATGTCGCAGGCAACACCCAGGACCAGATCGCCGCCACGCTTGGCATCTCGCGGCAGACGGCGCAGCGCCTGGTGTCGCTCGCAGTCTCCGAAGGGCTGATCAAGGTGCGCGTCGACCATCCGATCGCCAATTGCCTCGACCTTGCGGCACGGCTGAAATCGCGCTTTGCGCTCGATCTGGTCGAGGTGGTGCCGAGCGACCCTTCTTCTTCCTCCACCGTCATCGGCGTCGCCGAGGCGGCGGCGGCCGAGATCGAACGGCGGCTGCGGTCGCCGGTGCCGATCGTCATGGCGATCGGCACTGGCCGCACGCTGAAGGCCGCGATCGAGCAACTGCCGCCGATGGAATGCCCGCAGCACAAGGTGGTATCGCTGACCGGCAACATCTCGCCGGACGGCTCGGCGGCCTTTTACAACGTCATCTTCACCATGGCTGACAGGGTCAAGGCGCGTTCGTTTCCGATGCCTTTGCCGGTCATCGCTTCCTCGCCCGAGGAGCGCGAGATGCTGCTCAGCCAGCCGATGATCCAGCCGACGCTGGCGCTTGCGGCCGAGGCCGACGTCACCTTTGTCGGCATCGGCGATCTCGGCCCGAAGGCGCCGCTTTACGAGGACGGCTTCATTTCGGAGGGTGAATTAAAGGCGCTGCAGAAGGCCGGCGGCGTCGCCGAGATCGTCGGCTGGGTATTCGATCGTGACGGCCGCATGATCGAGGGCATCACCAATGATCGGGTGTCGTCGGCACCGCTGCCGTCGCGCGAAAAGTCGCTGGTGATCGCGCTTGCCATGGGCGACCGCAAGCTGCCGGGCATCTTCGCCGCCGTCAACCGGCGGCTGGTCAATGGCCTCATCACCGATGAGCGGACCGCCGCCGCCTTGCTGGCGGGCGCATGATCTCCGAGCCGCTGGCGGTCGGAAACGATCATGGGAAATCGAAACGCCCCTGAAGCCCCGATAAAACGAGCGGCACTACTGGTGCCGGCCGCAAGGATCGTTGCCGTCGAGAAAGCCCATGTCGCGCTGCAGATGCGGCGGCAGCTCCCGGACGTCGAGATAGGCCCGTTTCCGCGCCGCGTGCCTTGCCAATCCCCGCGCCAACTGTGAAAACCAGCCATGGGCTGGAGCAAGAAGCAGCTTTTCCTGTATTGTGGTCATGATCGTCAGCCTTCGCTATCTCTAGGCGTAATTGATCTTCAATACGGAATATCGGTAGGACCGGCCGGTGCCGCCAATCAAACGTCGATCACTGCCCATAAGGAGGGCTTATGCCGGAGCTCAATTCACGACAGCTGGTTTCGCAGCTTCCTCCGCTTCAGGCGATCCGGGTGTTCGAGGCGGTGGCGCGGCATCTCTCGTTCACCAAGGCCGCCCAGGAGCTTGGCATGACGCAGGCGGCGGCAAGCTATCAGATCAAGCTTCTGGAGGAGCGCATCGGCGCGCCCCTATTCTTGCGCCAGCCAAAACAGATCGTGCTGACCGAACCCGGCCAGCGCCTGGCGCCCGCGGTCAGCGAGGCGTTCGCGCTGTTGAGCGGCGCCTATGCCGCCGCGCGCACCGGCGCCGACGGCTTGCTTTGCGTTTCGACGCTGCTGACATTTGCCTCCAACTGGCTGGCGCAGCATCTCGGTTCATTCCAGGTCGCGCATCCGTCGCTGGCGGTGCGCGTCGATACTTCGAACAGGGTTGTCGACTTTGCCAGAGAGGATATCGACATCGCCATCCGCTCCGGCGGCGGCAATTGGCCGGGCGTCGAGACCCATATGCTTTTCAGGGCCGATTTCACGCCGGTCCTTAGTCCAAAGCTCGCGGCAAGCATCGGCGGCGTCAAGGAGCCGGCCGACCTGCTGCGGCTGCCGATCCTCGACCCGGGTGACATCTGGTGGCGGGACTGGTTTGCCGCCGCCGGCCTGCCGGTCGAGGAACTGGCTAAGCGTCCCGGCACCAGCATGGGCGCGCAGGCCTACGAGGCCAATGCCGCGATTGCCGGCCACGGCGTGGCGATCGTTACCAAGGCGCTGTTCAAGACCGAACTTGCCGACGGCCGCCTGATCCAGCCCTTTGATCTGGTCGGTGACGACGGCCACGCCTATTGGCTGGTCTATCCGACGGCACGTCGCAACGTGCCGAAGATCCGCGCCTTCCGCGATTGGATCCTGAGCGAGATCGCTTGCCAGTAGGCTGAACCCCAGCAAGCCCGATAGCAAGCGCCGGGCCCAATCAGCCCGGCCGAATCCTTCGTCAGACATGCCGCAAACGTCCCAGGCTTGCCGCTGCACGAGACCCCGGCGTGCTGCGCTGCAGCAACGAATCTGTCTTGACATAATTCATCGCAAGTGAGTAATTGCTCACAGCCAAGGCAAATGCTCATCTTGGTTTATGGGAGGAATTTTGATGAAACTTCGCACGTTCACCCTAGGCCTGTTCTCGGCCAGCGCCCTCGCTTTCGCCGCGCATGCCGAATCCATCACCATCGCCACGGTCAACAATGGCGATATGGTCCGCATGCAGAAGCTGACCGACGACTTCACTGCCAAAAATCCCGACATTCAGCTGCAGTGGGTTACGCTCGAAGAAAACGTTCTGCGCGAGCGCGTCACCACCGACATCGCCACCAAGGGTGGCCAGTACGACGTGATGACCATCGGCACCTATGAAGTGCCGATCTGGGCCAAGCAGAACTGGCTCTTGCCGCTCGACAAGCTCGGCGACGATTACGACGTCAAGGACATCATCCCGGCCATAGCCGGCGGCCTGTCGGTCGACGGCAAGCTCTACGCAGCCCCGTTCTACGGCGAAAGCTCCTTCGTCATGTACCGCAAGGACCTGATGGACAAGGCCGGGCTCAAGATGCCCGATGCACCGACCTGGGACTTCATCAAGCAGGCCGCCGACAAGATGACCGACCGCGCCAACGGCGTGAACGGCGTCTGCCTGCGCGGCAAGGCCGGCTGGGGCGAGAACATGGCCTTCCTGACCGCCATGTCGAACTCATTCGGCGCGCGCTGGTTCGACGAGAACTGGAAGCCGCAATTCGACCAGCCCGAATGGAAGAACACGCTGCAGTTCTATGTCGACCTGATGAAGGCCGACGGCCCCGAGGGCGCGTCGTCCAACGGCTTCAACGAAAACCTTGCGTTGTTCCAGCAGGGCAAATGCGGCATGTGGATCGACGCTACCGTCGCTGCCTCCTTCGTTTCCGACCCGAAGAACTCCACCGTCGCCGACAAGGTCGGCTATGCGCTGGCGCCGGACAATGGCCTCGGCAAGCGCGGCAATTGGCTGTGGGCATGGTCGCTAGCCATCCCCGCCGGCACGCAGAAGGCCGACGCCGCTCAAAAGTTCGTATCCTGGGCAACCAGCAAGCACTATGCCGAGCTCGTCGCCTCGAAGGAAGGCTGGGCCAACGTTCCGCCGGGAACGCGCTCGTCGCTCTATGCCAATCCCGAATACCAGAAGGCAGCACCTTTCGCCAAGATGACGCTGGACTCGATCAACTCCGCCGATCCGACGCACCCGACCGTCAAGCCGGTGCCTTATGTCGGCGTCCAGTTCGTCGCCATTCCTGAGTTCCAGGGTCTCGGCACCACCGTCGGCCAGCTCTTCTCGGCGGCACTTGCCGGCCAGTCGAGCGTCGACGATGCCTTGAAGCAGGCGCAGGACGCCGCCACCGCGACGATGACCGAAGGCGGTTACATCAAGTAAGCTCCTCCCGGTGCCGGTTGCCAATGGCGACCGGCAACGGCCGCCCGAATCCCAGTTCGGGCGGCCAGCTTTCACACCGCTGAAAAACTTGGCCGACCTCGAAGGGTGACCGTCATGGCTACTCAGCAGACCCGTTCGCTTGCCCGTTTCATGATGGCGCCATCCGTGGTGCTGCTGCTGGTCTGGATGATTGTGCCGCTGGCATTCACGCTGTGGTTTTCCTTCCAGCAATACAACCCGCTCAATCCGATGCGCGACCGCTTCGTCGGGTTTTCGAACTACGCGCTGTTCTATTCCAACCCGGCATTCCTGCAGTCGATCCTCAACACGCTCACCATCGTCGTCAGCGTGCTTTTGATCACGGTGATTGGCGGTATTCTGCTCGCCCTTCTGCTCGATCAGCCGATGTGGGGACAGGGCATCGTCCGCATCCTTGTCATCTCGCCGTTCTTCGTCATGCCACCGGTGGCAGCACTGGTCTGGAAGAACATGATCATGCATCCGCAGTACGGGGTTTTCGCCGATATTGCGCGCTTCTTCGGCGGGCAGCCGATCGATTGGTTCGGGCAGCACCCGCTCCTGGCGATCATCATCATCGTTGCCTGGCAATGGCTGCCGTTTGCTACGCTGATCCTGTTGACCGCGCTTCAGTCGCTCGACGTCGAGCAGAAGGAAGCCGCCGAAATGGACGGCGCCGGCTTCATCAGCCGCTTCATCTATTTGACGCTGCCTCACATGTCGCGCGCCATAACCGTCGTCATCCTGATCCAGACGATCTTCCTGCTGTCGGTCTATGCCGAGATCCTCGTCACCACCAACGGCGGCCCGGGTTACGCCTCCACCAACCTGCCCTTCCTCGTCTATCAGAAGGCATTGCTGGAGTTCAAAATCGGCCAGGCGTCCGCCGGCGGTATCATTGCCGTCATTCTCGCCAACATCGTTGCCTTCTTCGCCATGCGCGCTGTCGGCAAGAACCTGGATAAATAAGGGAGGATAAGATGGCACGTGCAGTCACCACCCAGCACAAGACGATTGCTACCGCGGCCGCCTGGATCGTCGCGCTGCTGATCTTCTTCCCGATCCTCTATACGATCATCACCTCGTTCAAGTCGGAGCAGGAGGCTATCCAGGGCTTCAACCTGTTCCCGTCGGGAACCACGGAGAGCTATTCCGAGGTCCAGGCGCAGAACGGCTATTTCAAATTCTTCCTGAACTCGGTGTTCCTGTCGGTCGGCTCGACCATCCTGGCTCTGCTCGTCGCCATACCGGCGGCATGGTCGATGGCGTTTTCGCCGGGCAAACGCACCAAGGACATCCTGATGTGGATGCTTTCCACCAAGATGATGCCGGCCGTCGCCGTGCTGTTTCCAATCTATCTGATCTTCCGCGATACCGGTCTGCTCGACAGCCGCATCGGCCTGATGGTCATGCTGATGCTGATCAACCTGCCGATCGTGGTCTGGATGCTTTACACCTATTTTCGCGAGATCCCGGGGGAGATCCTGGAAGCGGCGCGCATGGACGGCGCATCGCTCTGGAACGAGATCATCTACGTGCTGACGCCGATGGCGGTCCCCGGCATCGCCTCGACCATGCTGCTCAACATCATTCTCGCCTGGAACGAGGCGTTCTGGACGATCCGGCTGACCACCACCGAGGCCGCGCCGCTCACCGCTTTCATCAGCTCCTTCTCCAGCCCGCAGGGGCTGTTCTGGGCCAAGCTTTCGGCCGCCTCGACGCTGGCGATCGCGCCGATCCTGATCATGGGCTGGTTCAGCCAGAAGCAGCTGGTCCGAGGCCTGACATTCGGTGCGGTAAAGTAGCGGGCATCGCCTGACGCAAAACGAAAAGATAGCCCTTCGGGGGAGGAAACCATGGGAAACATCACGCTCAAGAACGTCTCCAAATCCTTCGGGGCGACGTCCATCATCCCCGGCCTCGATCTGGTCATCGAGGACGGAGAGTTCGTCGTCTTCGTCGGCCCGTCGGGCTGCGGCAAATCCACCCTGTTGCGTCTGATCGCCGGTCTCGAGGATACCAGCGGCGGCACCATCATCATCGATGGTCGCGACGTCACCGGCGAGGCGCCGGCCAAGCGCAAGCTGGCTATGGTGTTCCAGTCCTATGCGCTCTACCCGCACATGACGGTGGCCAAGAACATCGCCTTCCCGCTGAAGATGGCGGGCGAGGACCAGGCGACCATCGACAAGAAGGTGAAGGACGCCGCGCGGATCCTGAACCTCACCAACTACCTCGACCGCCGCCCCGGCCAGCTCTCCGGCGGCCAGCGGCAGCGCGTCGCCATCGGCCGCGCCATCGTGCGCCAGCCGTCGGCCTTCCTGTTCGACGAGCCTTTGTCCAATCTCGACGCGGCGCTGCGCGGCACCATGCGGCTGGAGATCAGCGAGCTGCATCACCAGCTCAAGACAACCATGGTCTACGTCACCCACGACCAGATCGAGGCGATGACCATGGCCGACAAGATCGTCGTGCTCAATGCCGGCAATATCGAGCAGGTCGGCTCGCCGATGGAGCTCTATAAGACGCCGAAGAACCTGTTCGTCGCCGGGTTCATAGGTTCGCCGAAGATGAACCTGATCGAAGGCGCGCCGGCCGCCAAATATGGCGCCAAGACAGTCGGCATCCGCCCGGAGCATATGAACATTTCGAAGACGTCAGGCGACTGGAAGGCGACGGTCGGGGTTGCCGAGCATCTCGGCTCCGACACGTTTTTGCACGTCCAGGCGGATGGTGTCGGGCAGCTGACGGTGCGTGCCGACGGCGAGTTGGCCGCCCATCACGGCGACACAATCTACCTGACGCCGGAAAAGGCCAAGCTGCATCGTTTCGGCGCCGACGGGAAGGCGATGCTGCAATGAGGCTCCGGGGTAAATCGGCGCTGATTACCGGATCGGCGCGTGGCATCGGCAGGGCGTTTGCCGAAGCCTACATGCGCGAAGGGGCGACGGTCGCGATTGGCGACATCAATCTCGAAGCCGCCGAGAAGACGGCTTCGGAAATCGGCCGCAATGCCTACGCGGTAAAGCTCGACGTCACCGATCTCGCGTCTATCGATGAGGCCGTCAAGGCGGTCGAAGCCAGGGCCGGCGGCCTCGATATCTTGATCAACAACGCTGCTTTGTTCGACTTGGCGCCGATCGTCGAGATCACCAAGACAAGCTACGACAAATTGTTTTCGGTCAACGTCGCCGGCACGCTGTTTACGTTGCAGGCCGCCGCCCGTTCGATGATTGCCCGCGGCAAGGGCGGCAAGATCATCAATATGGCAAGCCAGGCCGGGCGCCGCGGCGAGGCGGTGGTTGCCGTCTACTGCGCCACCAAGGCCGCGGTCATCTCGCTCACCCAGTCGGCAGGGCTCGACCTGATCAAACACCGCATCAATGTCAACGCGATAGCACCGGGCGTCGTCGACGGCGAGCATTGGGACCATGTCGATGCCTTGTTCGCCAAGTTCGAGAACCGGCCGAGAGGCGAGAAGAAGAGGCTGGTCGGCGAAGCCGTGCCTTATGGCCGCATGGGCACGGCGCAAGACCTCACCGGCATGGCGGTGTTCCTGGCCAGCGATGAGGCCGAGTACATCGTCGCCCAGACCTATAATGTCGATGGCGGCCAGTGGATGAGTTGAGGGGGCGAAGGCGCTCTTCCCCCCGTCTCCTCCGCGGGGGGAAGAGCCGTCCCGCTAAAGGGTAAAAGCAGATGACCGTGAAACTCTCTTCTTCCATCCTCGCCAAGCTGCCGCCCAAGGTCGCCGGCCCGAAATATGATCGCGCCGCGCTCAAGGCCGGCATCGTGCATTTCGGCGTCGGCAATTTCCATCGCTCGCACCAGGCCGTCTATCTCGACGACCTGTTCAATTCGGGTGTCGGCCACGACTGGGCCATTGTTGGCGCCGGCGTCTTCGAGGGCGAGAACGTCGGCCGCGGCAAGTTGCAGGAGCAGGACTGGCTGACCACCGTGGTCGAGCAGGACAGCGGCCATATGAGCGCGCGCGTCACCGGCGTCATGGTCGACTTCCTGGTGCCGGGCGATGCGGCCGCAATCGTCGAGCGCCTTGCCGATCCGGCGACCAAGATCGTCTCCCTGACCATTACCGAGGGCGGCTATTTCATCGATCCGGCATCCGGCGTCTTCAATCCGACACATCCCGACATCGTTGCCGACGCTGAGCCGGGGGCGACGCCGAAGACCGTCTTCGGCCTCGTCCTCGCCGGGCTGCTGCGCCGCCGCGCCGACGGTATCGTGCCCTTCACAATTATGTCCTGCGACAACATCCCCCATAACGGCCACGTCACCTCAGATGGCGTCATCGGCCTTGCGCGGCTGATCGACGAAGGTTTGGCAAACTGGGTGAGCGAGAACGTTGCGTTTCCCAATGGCATGGTCGACCGCATCACGCCGGCCACCACCGACCGCGAGCGCGGCATTCTCTCCAGTGAGTTCGGCCTCGACGACAATTGGCCGGTGTTTTGCGAACCGTTCAAGCAATGGGTGCTGGAGGACCGTTTCACCGACGGCCGCCCGCCGCTGGAAAAGGTCGGCGTGCAGTTCGTCAGCGACGTCGCGCCCTATGAGCTGATGAAGATCCGCATCCTCAATGGCGGCCATGCGACCATCGCCTATCCGGCCGGGCTGATGGACATCCATTTCGTCCATGAGGCGATGCAGGAGCCGCTGGTACGCGGCTTCCTCGACAAGCTCGAGCATGACGAAATCATCCCGACCGTGCCGCCGGTTCCGGACACCGACCTCGAAGATTACTACCAGCTCATCGAGCACCGCTTCTCCAATCCGAAGATCGGCGACACTATACGCCGGCTTTGCCTCGACGGCTCCAACCGCCAGCCGAAATTCATCATCCCGACCATCACCGACCGGCTGAAGGCTGGCAAAAGTGTCACCGGCCTTGCGCTGGAATCAGCGCTCTGGTGTCGCTACTGCTTCGGCACGACGGATTCCGGTGCCGTCACCGAGCCCAACGACCCGAACTGGGGCCGGTTGCAGGCGACGGCCAAGGCGGCCAGGGACATGCCTGCCGCCTGGCTTGCCATGGAGGACATCTATGGCGATGTCGGCCGCTCGCCGCCGTTCGCTGAAGCCTTCGGCCAAGCGCTGAGACTGCTGTGGGCGGACGGCGCGCGCGCGACACTGACGCGCTATCTCGCCGGCGACCTCTGAAGCCGATCCAGCGCGATGACGCCTGAACTGGTCATTTTCGACTGTGACGGCGTGCTGGTGGACAGTGAGATGCTGTCCGTCTCGGCATTGCTGGAGATGATCGCGCTTGCCGGTGGCAACGTCAGCGAGGACATTGCCTACGAGCACTTCCTCGGCAAGAGCATGAAGAGCGTCCGCGAAATCCTCGCAAGCGACTTCGGGCTCGATCTCACCGAGCAGCATCTGACCGAGATGCGCTCCGAACTGATGCGCAGATTCCGCGAGGAGCTGAAACCGATGCCAGGTATCGCACAGGTCCTGCCGAGGCTCGGCGTACCGTGCTGCGTCGCCTCCTCCGGCACCCTGGAACGCATCCGCTATGCGCTCGACGTCACCGGGTTGCTTGGGCTGCTGGAGCCGCATTTGTTCAGCGCCGCCATGGTGGCGCGGGGCAAACCGGCGCCCGATCTCTTTCTCCATGCAGCAGATAAAATGAGAGCGGCCCCGCGAAACTGCCTCGTCGTCGAGGACAGCCCGGCCGGCATCGAAGCGGCGCGGGCGGCCGGCATGCGCGTCCTTGCCTTCACCGGCGGCTCGCACACCGGCAACCCGGCATTGAAAGCGCGGCTTGCGTCGAGTGAGCCGGACTTTATATTCGCTGACATGCTGCAATTGCCCGATCTGATTGCAGGCCTGGGAGCGAGAGCAAGAACACCTTGACCAACAGTTTCGTTTGCGCGGTCGATGTCGGCACCGGAAGCGCTCGTGCCGGCATTCTCGACACCGGTGGCGCCTTGCTCGGCCGCGCCGAGCACCCGATCGCCATGCAACAGCCGAAGGCCGATCATGCCGAGCACGATTCGCAGGATATATGGTCGGCGGTGTGCATGGCCGTCCGCGCTGCCCGCGAAAAGGCGGGCGTGCGGGCCGAGGATATCGTCGGCATCTCCTTTGATGCCACCTGCTCGCTGGTGGTGCGAGACCGGCATGGCGGCCAGCTCAGCGTGTCCGTCACTGGTGAAAGGCGCTGGGACACCATTGTCTGGCTCGACCATCGCGCAATTGCCGAGGCCGACGAATGCACTGAAAGCGGCCACGCTGTGCTCGACTATATCGGCGGCGTCATGTCGCCGGAAATGGAGACGCCGAAGCTGATGTGGCTGAAGCGCAACCTGCCCGGAACATGGAACGAAGCCGGCTATCTATTCGACCTCACCGACTTCCTCACCTGGAAGGCAAGCGGCTCGCTCTCCCGTTCACAATGCACGCTGACCGCCAAATGGACCTATCTAGCCCATGAAGCGACCGGCTGGCGGCGCGACTTCTTCGAAGCCGTCGGGCTCGGCGATATCTTTGAGCACGGCAACCTGCCGGAAAAGGCAAGCCCGGTCGGTGCCGATATCGGCCCGCTCGGCGCGCAAGCCGCGACGGAGCTTGGCCTCACCGAAAAATGCCGGGTCGGCGCCGGCGTCATCGATGCCTATGCCGGCGCGCTTGGCGTGCTCGGCGGTTTCGCCGGTGACGCAACGAACATCGGTCGCCATCTGGCCCTGATTGCCGGTACGTCGAGCTGCGTCATGGCGATGTCGACCGATCCGCAGCCTTTCGCCGGTGTCTGGGGCCCATATTATGGCGCAGCCCTTCCCGGCCTGTGGCTGTCGGAAGGTGGCCAGTCGGCCACCGGCGCGCTGCTCGACCACATCATCCGCTGGCATGGCGCCGGCGGCGAGCCGGATGCCGCCATGCATGCCAGGATTGCCCACCGCGTCGCCGAGCTGCGCGCCGTCGAGGGCGACAACCTCGCCGCAAGGCTGCACGTACTGCCCGATTTTCACGGCAACCGCTCGCCGCTCGCCGACCCGCATGCCGTCGGCGTCATCAGCGGGCTGACGCTGGATGCCTCCTTCGACAGTCTGTGCAAGCTCTACTGGCGCACCGCCGTCAGCGTCGCGCTTGGCGTCCGTCATGTGCTGGAAGCGCTGAACGAGAACGGCTATCTGATCGACACGCTGCACGTCACCGGCGGCCACACCAAGAACCCGCTGTTGATGGAGCTCTATGCCGATGCCACCGGCTGCACGGTGGTCGAGCCGCTGGCGGACGAGGCGGTGCTGCTCGGCACCGGCATGATTGCCGCCACCGCGGCCAGGCTTTTTCCCGATTTGAACGCTGCCTGCGTCGCCATGCAACAGGGCGGCAGGACGCGAGAGCCCAATCCGGCTGCCGCCGGCCGGTTCGATCGCGACTACCGCGTGTTTCTCGAAATGCACAGGCAAAGGCAGGCGCTGGACGCGATCCGATAAATCGGATCGGTTGCTATCTCTGGTTCCAGCGCCGGATGACCGGCTCGTCAAGGTCGTGCTCATAACCGAGCACGCTTATGCTGGCGGTATCCAGCACGAAAAACGCGCCGGCTTGCGGCGGCAGGCCGAGCCAGCGTGCGGCCAGCACTCTAAGGAAATGCGAGCTTGAGAAGACCAGGACATTGCTGCCGACCTCGCGCAACCGGCTGACGATCCGGTCCGCCCTCGAGCCGACATCCGTGGCGGACTCGCCGCTCGGGCAGCCGTCGCGAAAAAGACGCCAGCCGGGGCGCTCGGCGAGGATTTGCTTGGTGGTCAATCCCTCATAGGCACCATAATCCCACTCCGCCAGATCGTCCTTCTTCACGCCTGACGAGCCGAAGCCGGCCAGCGCACAGGTGTTGAAGGCGCGCTGCGACGGGCTCGACCACACCGCCGAGAAGGACAGGCCCTTGAGCCGCTCAGCGATCCGCCTTGCCGCTTCCTCGCCGGCCGGCGTCAGCGGTATGTCGGTTCGGCCGGTATGTTTTCCGGACGCACTCCATTCCGTCTCGCCATGCCGAACCAGATAGATTTCGGGAAACGTGCTCATCAGGCTGCCTTTCAAATGGATCTGCCGCGACCATAGCGGCTTCCATAGCCTCTCCAACAGCCTGCATGGAGCTGACTGGCTTAACCCTTCCGCAAGTCAGCCTCTTGCCACCGGTGCCTATTTCATAGACAAACTCGCCGTAATGCGGAATCCGGCCGATCATGGCCATTTTCCGCGCTGAGACGCGGCTTCCGGCTCTTGCTGACGTGCCGCAATCGGATAGGCGGAAAGCTAGAATGTCTGCGATCGAAGCCGACGCTCGCGCGCCGGAAAACCTTTGGCGTCGGGAAATCAGGGCGATGCTGGCGCTCGCCTGGCCGATGGTGCTGACCAATCTCGGCCAGACCGCGATGACCGCTACCGACGTCATGATGATGGGGCGGCTGGGGGCGGACACGCTGGCCAGCGGTGCGCTTGGTGCCAACCTCTACTTCATACCGCTCATCTTCGGGCTCGGCCTGATGCTTGCGACCTCGCCGATGATGGCGACCGAGCTCGGCCGTCGCCGGCACTCGGTGCGCGACCTGCGCCGCACCGTGCGCCAGGGTCTGTGGCTGGCGATCCTCATTTGCATTCCGATATGGGCCCTTCTCTGGCACGGCGAGAGCGTGTTGCTGGCCATGGGTCAGGAACCGGCGCTGGCGCACCAGGCCGGCATCTATCTGCGCTGGCTCGAATGGGCGGTGCTGCCCTTTTTCGGCTACATCGTCCTGCGCTCGTTCATTTCGGCGCTGGAGCGGCCGGGCTGGGCGCTGATCATCGTCTTCGTTGCCGTCGCCTGCAACGCCTTCTTCAACTGGCTGTTCATGTTCGGCAATCTCGGCATCCAATCGATGGGCATCGCCGGCTCCGGCCTCGCCACCACTCTGTCCAGCACGTTGATGTTCGCCGGCATGGCGGCGGTGGTGATGCTTGAGAAGAAATTCCGGCGCTATCGCCTGTTCGGACGCTTCTGGCGCGCCGATTGGCCGCGCTTCAAGGGCCTGCTGCGGCTCGGCCTGCCGATCGCGGGCCTGCTGGCGTTCGAGGTGACGATCTTCAACGCGGCGGCCTTTCTCATGGGCCTGATCGATGCGGCTTCGCTTGCCGCCCATGCGATCGCCATCCAGATCGCCTCGATCACCTTCATGGTGCCGCTCGGCCTCAACCAGGCGGTGACGGTGCGCGTCGGACTTGCCCACGGCGCCGGCAATCCGGAAGGTGTCAGCCGGGCTGGCTGGACCGCCTATGTCGTCGGTGTCTCCTTCATGGCGCTGATGGGGCTAGTGATGATCCTGTGGCCGCATCTCTTGATCGGCGCCTTCATCGATCTGGGCAATCCGGCTAATGCCGAGGTGGTGGCGCTTGCCGTCTCGTTCCTCGCCTTTGCTGCGCTGTTCCAGGTTTTTGACGGTGCGCAGGCGGTCGCCAGCGGCATGCTGCGCGGCCTGCACGACACCAAGGTGCCGATGATCTATGCCGCGATCGGCTATTGGGGCATCGGGCTGCCGCTCGGCGTGCTGCTGGCCTTTCGTTTCGGCTTCAACGGCGTCGGCATCTGGATCGGCCTGTCGTCGGGACTGGCGGTGGTTGCGGCACTCCTGCTGGTGCGCTGGCTGCGGCGTGACAGGATCGCGCCGCCGCTGGTATTCGGGCGTTGAATTGCTGGTCGCCCGCTCAGCGGGCCGCCGCCCGTCGCTCGAGCGAACGTGCGTATTGCGTCAGCGGAAAGCACATGACGAAGAAGATCAGCGCTACCAGCCCATAGACTTTGAACGGTTCGAAGGTCGCATTGTTGATCGCGTTGGATGTCCTCACCAGCTCCTCGAAACCGATGATCGACGTCAGCGCGGTCGACTTGATCAGCTGCACCAGGAAGCCGACGGTCGGTGCGCGGGTGATCGAAAACGCCTGAGGCAAGATGATCAGCCGGAGTTCCTGCAGATAGTGCAGGCCGAGGCTGGCGCCGGCGTCCCACTGGCCGCGCGGCAGCGCATCGACGCCGCCGCGCCAGATCTCGGCGAGATAGGCGCTGGCGAAGAAGGTCAGGCCAAGCACCGCCGCGGTCCACGGCTCGATGCGCAGGCCCAGCATCGGCAAGCCGAAGAACATCAGGAAGAGCTGCATCAGCAGCGGCGTGCCCTGGAAAAGCGCGATGTAGCCGGAGGCAAACCGGCGCGCCCATTTATTCTTGGCGATCCGGAAGAACAGCACGATCATGCCGACCACGGCCCCGCCGACAAACGCGGCCAGCGACAAGAGCACCGTCCACCGCGCCGCCAGCAGCAGGTTGCGCAGAATGTCCCAGAAGGTGAATTCGATCATGACACGCCGGCTCCGAGAAGCCGGCGGCCGCCGCCGACCAGCAGCTGGCGCAGCCCAATCGACAGGGCGAGGTAGACCATCGTCACCACGAAATAGGTCTCGAAAGCCCGGAACGTGCGCGCCTGCAGCATGTCGGCTTCATAGGTCAGCTCGCGCACCGCGATCTGCGACACCACGGCGGATTCCAGCATCATGATGACGATCTGGCTGGTCAGCGCCGGATAGATCACCTTGAGCGCCTGCGGCAGCACGATCTTGATGAAGACCTGGCGCGGCCTGAGCCCAAGCGCCAGTGCCGCTTCCGTCTGCCCGGGCGGCACCGCGTCGAGCCCGGCGCCGACGATCTCGATCGTGTAGGCGGCCATGTTGAGCGTCATCGCCAACATGGCTGCCAGCACCGGATCGAGCCTGACGCCGATGCTGGGCAGCCCGAAGAAGATGAAGAACAGCTGCACCAGGAACGGCGTGTTGCGGATCACCTCGACATAGACGCCGATCGCCCGCTTGAGCAGCAGCGGACCGTTCCGCCGCCCTGCCGCGCCGAGGATGCTGAGCAACGTTCCCGCCAGCGTGGTCACGGCGATCAGCAGGATCGTCGTGGCCGCGCCGCGCGCGATTGCGCCTGTCGCCCCGGCAAGCCAGCCGAAGTCGAGGCTATAGGTCACTGGCCGTCAATCCTTGAGATTGGCGGGATCGAGCGGTGTCTTCAGCCAGGCCTTCGAGCTTTCGTCCAGTTTGCCGTCGGCCAGCATCTTGGCGACCGCATCGTTGACCGCTTGCTTGAGGCGGTCTTCCTTCTTGTTGAGGCCGATATGCGAGGGCGAGGTGAGAAGCTGGAATTTCTGCTCCGGCTTCAGTTCCTCCTGCCGGGCGAGCACCTGGGCGCCGACATCGTTGCCGACCACCATCAGTTGGGTCTGGCCCGAGATGAACGCCTGGATGACGGAATTATAGTTGTCGAAACGGCGGATGTCGGCCGAGGCGGGTGCCGCCTCGGTCAGCGAGGTGTCCTCCAGCGTGCCGCGATTGACGGCGATCGACTTGTCGGCAAGGTCTTCCTTGCCTTTGACCGAGAGTGCTGCCGGGCCGATGACGGCGATGTAGTAGGGTGCGTAGGCGGCGGCGAAATCGATTACCTGCTCTCGCTCCTTGGAGTAGCCGACGCTCATCAGCAGGTCGACGCGCTTGTCGGTCAGGTACGGAATGCGGTTCTGGCCGGTCACGCTGACCAGATTGAGCTTGACCTTGAGCTGGTCGGCGATGGATTGCGCCACGTCGATGTCGTAGCCCTTGATGCTCATGTCGGCGCTGGCCGAGGAGAAGGGCGGGAAGTCGGAAAAGATGCCGACATTGATGGCGCCGGCCTTGGCGATGTCGTCGATCGCGTCGGCATTGACGGCCTGCGTGGTGAAAGCAAAACCGGTCGCGCCGAGCATCAGCACGGCGGCGATGGACGATTTGAATTTCATGTGAAGTGTCATTGTCATTCCCCTGCTGGAAGCTTGTTTGTTTGAGTGCAACCGCCGGCTCCAGCGCGGCGGTCGCCTTTGGATTCTCTGGTGGACCATGATCTTCTCCGAAAACCGGTTCCCACTTTCGGGATCATGGTCGAGCGTGTCAGCCCGCCTTGCCGGTGATTGCCGGGCTGAAGGCCATCAGGCTGAGGATCTCGAACAGCACCTGCGCGCCGGCGTGCGCCGTGTTGGTGGTCGCGTCGTACTGCGGTGCCACCTCGACCACGTCGCCGCCGACGATGTTGAGTCCCTTCAGGCCGCGCAGCAGCTCGAGCACTTCGCGCGTCGTCAGCCCGCCGACTTCCGGTGTGCCGGTGCCCGGCGCGAAGGCCGGATCGATGCTGTCAATGTCGAAGGAGACATAGGTCGGGCCGTCGCCGACTATCCTGCGCGCCTTCTCGATAATGGCGGGAATGCCGAGGCCGGTCACCTCTTCGGCATGCACGACGGTCATGCCGGACTCATAGGTGAACTCCCACAGATATTCGGCCGAGCCGCGAATGCCGATTTGGATGGTGCGGCTCGGGTCGAGCACGCCGTCCAGCACCGCGTTGCGGAACGGCCCGCCATGGTGGAACTTGGTCATGTCGAACAGGCCGCTGGTATCGCAATGAGCGTCGATATGGATCATGCCCACCGGCGCCTTCTTGCCGACCGCCTTCAGGATCGGGTGGCTGATCGAATGGTCGCCGCCGACAGACAAGGGCAGGACGCCGGCGTCGACGATCTGGTTGGTGCGGCGTTCGATGTCGTCATGGCTGGTCTCCAGCCGGTAGCGGCTCTGGAACGGCACGTCGCCGATGTCGGCGACCTTCAGCTCATGCGTCGGTGCGCATTCCAGCACATGATTGTAGGGGCCGATGCGCTCGATGGCGCGCAACGCCCTTGGCCCGAAACGGGCGCCCGGCCGGTTGGTGACGCCCAGAT
Organism: Mesorhizobium sp. M1365; assembly: GCF_040317865.1. Classification (NCBI taxonomy): domain Bacteria; kingdom Pseudomonadati; phylum Pseudomonadota; class Alphaproteobacteria; order Hyphomicrobiales; family Phyllobacteriaceae; genus Mesorhizobium; species Mesorhizobium sp. M1365. The sequence goes on along the minus strand of NZ_JAMYLG010000006.1, from coordinate 151,017 downwards.
CCATCGGCACACCGATCATCGCCACCTGCAGATCGCCGAAATCCGGATTGTCGGCGGCGATTTCACGATAGGGCGCCGCGAGGAAGGTCGGGATGCCGGAATAGGGCGCCAGTCGCGTGCCGGTCTTGGAGAAGATCTTGTCGGCGACACGCTGGAATTTCGGGTCGAACATTTCGCCGCCATGGCTCTCGCCGTATTTGCGGCGCAACGCTTCGAGCTTGCCGCGGTCGTAACCCATGTCGGTCCTCCATGGCTGGTGCGGCGCGCGGGCGGCGGCCTCGATAGCCGCAGCCGCCGGCTGCCTGCAGATTTCACGTCTTGATGCAATGCCTGGGCAAAGTGTCCCGTAGCTGCATTGAAAAATCAATTGATATTGTTAGCGTGTTATCTGTGAGAAAATCTCACAGAGCCTAGGGTCCAAATGGCCAAGCGTTTGCCACCGCTCAACCCGCTGCGCGCCTTCGAGGCGACGGCGCGCCACGCCTCGCTGAGCAAGGCGGCGGCTGAGCTCAACGTCACCCACGGCGCCATCAGCCATCAGATCAAGGCGCTCGAGCAATCGTTGGGTGTCAAGCTGTTCGAGCGTGCCGGTCAGCGGGTGAAGCTGACGCCGCACGGCGCCGAGTTGCTGCCGGCGGTGTCGACCGCCTTCGACGGCATTGCCGCCGCCACGCAGCGCATGACGAGACCGGCCAGCACCGGCGTTCTCTCTGTATCCTGCGTGCCGGCGCTACTGTTGCTGTGGATGATCCCGCGGCTGGGCAGCTTCACCTCGCAATATCCGGATATCAGGCTGACGCTGATCCCATCCAATGATGCCAAGGACGTCCGCGCACCGCATATCGATGTCTGCGTGCACTATGGCGACGGCAGCTGGACCGACTGCTGGATGCGCAAATGGTCGGGCCTCGAACTGTTCCCGGTGGTCAGCCCGACGCTGATCAACAACCGCCCGATCCGCACCGTTCGCGACCTCGCCGATCACGTCTTCCTGCATGGCGACGACGGCCGCGAATGGCATACCTGGCTGGCCGCCGCCGACGCGCTGGACCTCGAGCGCGGCCGTCGCCATCATCTCGGCGATGCGCGGATGGCGACCGAGGCCGCGGTTCACGGCCATGGCGTGGCGCTCGGCGATACGGTGACGGCAAGCGGACTGCTCGCCAGGGGCCTGCTTGTCGCCCCGTTCAGCCTTTCCGTGCCGGCCGTCGACGATTTCTACGTCGTCTGCCGCAACGAGATGCGGTCGGCACCGATCGTGCAATTGTTCATCGACTGGCTGTTTGCCGAGAAAGAACAGGCCGACCGCCGCGCTGACGCACCGGTGGCAGGCCGCATCGGCATTCGCCGCAAGCGTCCGGCGCTCAAGGTGGTCGGCGCCAAGACCGCATCCTGAGGCCGAAACTGCCGTAGGCGCCGCTTGCAGCAGGGGCTTCTTTTTGTCGGGCCAGCCCGCAAAGCGGGAGGCGCGTTCAAAAATTCGATGCTAAGAGGCATTTGGAGCAATTCCAGGAAAAGTGCGCAGCGGTTTTCCGTCCGGAATTGCGCTAGACAAAAGCTAGAGCGAGCAACGAAGGCGCATTAAGCGATGGCAAAGACCGATATAGCGCGGCGCGTCTACAATCACACCTGGAAGCTCGACCCGATCGTCCGCAGCTTGCTCGACACCGATTTCTACAAGCTTCTGATGCTGCAGATGATCTGGGGCATGTATCCCAAGGTCGACGCCACCTTCTCGCTGATCAACCGCACCACCTCGGTCCGCCTTGCCGAGGAGATCGATGAGACGGAGCTGCGCGAGCAGCTCGACCATGCCCGCACCTTGCGCTTCTCTAAGAAAGAGATGATCTGGCTCGGCGGCAACACCTTCTATGGCCGCAAGCAGATATTCGAACCGGAATTCCTCGCCTGGCTGGAAAATTTCCGGCTGCCCGAATACGAGCTTTCCAAGCGCGACGGCCAATACGAACTCGCCTTCAGCGGTCCGTGGATGTACACGACGCTGTGGGAGATCCCGGCGCTGGCAATTATCAATGAACTTCGATCTCGCGCGGCCATGCGGGCGTTCGGGCCGTTCGCGCTCGACGTGCTCTATGCCCGCGCCAAGGCCAAGATGTGGGCCAAGACCGAGCGGCTGAAGGCGCTGCCCGGCATCCGCATCTCGGATTTCGGCACCCGCCGCCGTCATTCTTTCCTGTGGCAGCGCTGGTGCGTCGAAGCGTTGAAGGAGGGCATCGGCGAGGCCTTCACTGGCACCTCCAACGTGCTGCTCGCCATGGACAACGATCTCGAGGCGCTCGGCACCAACGCGCATGAGCTGCCGATGGTGTTCGCCGCGCTCACCAATTCGGAAAAGGAATTGAAACGGTCGCCCTACAACGTGCTGCAGGACTGGCAGCGCTACTACGGCGGCAACCTGCTGATCGTACTGCCGGACACCTTCGGCACCGCGGCGTTCCTGCGCGATGCACCGGACTGGGTCGCCGACTGGACCGGCTTCCGCCCCGACAGCGCGCCGCCGATCGAAGGCGGCGAGAAAATCATTTCCTGGTGGCGCGAAAAGGGCAAGGACCCCAAGCAGAAGCTGCTCATCTTCTCGGATGGGCTGGAGGTCGAGACCATCGAGGAAACCTATCGCCATTTCCGCGGCAAGGTGCGCATGTCCTTCGGCTGGGGCACCAACCTGACCAACGATTTCGAGGGCTGCGCGCCGACCGAGACCAACCGGCTAGACGCCATCTCGCTGGTCTGCAAGGTCACCGAAGCCAACGGCAGGCCGGCGGTCAAGCTTTCCGACAATCCGGCCAAGTCGACTGGCGACGAGAAAGAGATCGAGCGCTATTTGCGCATCTTCGGCCAGAAGGACCGCGTGGAGCAGTTGGTGAAGGTGTGAAGTAGGGGAACTCTTGCGTAGTATGAGTTCCTTCGCGCCCCCCTCTGTCCTGCCGGACATCTCCCCCGCGAGGGGGGAGATTGCGCCCTCATTGCTGCTTTCGCCAATTGCTGAAGTTGCAGAAGGAGAGCCGACGGCGGAACCGCCGATCTCCCCGCTTGAGATGTCCGGCAGGACAGAGGGGGGCGCTGTAGAGCGCTGCATTTCGGCAATCAGGCCCTTTCCCGGCCTCGTCGCTTCCTTGGCATTCCCATCCACGCCCGCCTTCGCCCACGCCTCCGACCGCGGCCATGTCCTGCTGCTTCCCACCGGCTACTACGTCGTCGGTGGCGCGCTCGCGGTTGCCGCCAGCTTCCTTGTCCTGGCTCTACTGCCGCCGGACTCCCTCGACCGCTTCTGGCGCAAACGCCTGCCGCTTTTTACCTTCGGCGACGGCGCGCGGACTGCCGTCAGCCTGGTATCCTTTGCCGGCTTTGCAATTCTGATTGCCGCCGGCCTGTTCGGCAGCCGCGATCCGCTTTCCAATCCGCTGCCGCTGACCGTGTGGACGCTGCTCTGGGTTGGCCTGGCTCTGTTGCAGGGGCTCGCCGGCGATCTCTGGTCGTGGCTCAACCCCTGGTACGGGCCATGCCGCGTCGCCTCGCGCCTGTCCGGCAGAACGCAGCCGAATCTGCTCCCCCAACGGCTCGGCTATTGGCCGGCTTTCCTGCTGTTCTTCGCCTTCGCCTGGTTCGAGCTGATCGACCCTGCGCCAGACGATCCGGCGCGGCTGGCCTGGGCCGCCGGCGCCTATTGGCTGCTGACCTTTGCCGCTATGCAGGTCGTCGGATACCGCGACTGGAGCCTGCGCGGTGAGTTCCTGACGGTGTTCTTTTCCATGGTAGCGCACTTCGCCATCATCGAGCGCAACGAAGACGGCCGGCTCAAACTCTGCTGGCCGGGTGCCAAGCTGCTCGGTGGCGCGCCGCTACCGCTCAGCGGCGTCGCTTTCCTGCTGCTTGCGCTGTCGTCTGTGTCCTTCGACGGCCTGTCGAAAACCTTCTTCTGGCTAGGCTGGTTCGGCATCAATCCGCTGGAGTTTCCTGGACGCACCGCTTTGATCGGCATCGGCAGTTTCGGTCTTGTGCTGAGCTTTGCCGTGCTTGCGGCCGTGTTCGCGCTAGCCGTCTTTCTTGGCCAGCACCTTGCCGGCAGCAACCATTCGCTCGGTCACGCCGCCGGGCTTTTGGCCTGGTCGATCGTACCGATCGCGCTCGCCTACCACTTCGCGCATTATCTGACGGCGCTGCTGGTCGACGGCCAATATGCAATTGCCGCTCTCTCCGACCCGTTTGCGTTTGGCTGGAACCTGTTCGGTACCGCAGACATGTCAATTGAAGCCGGCGTTGTCGCCGGCGCCGGCTCGGCGTGGTGGCTGTGGAACCTCCAGGCCGGCGTCATCATTGGCGGCCACATGCTTGCTGTGCTTGTCGCCCATGGCTTGGCCTGGCGGCTGCACGCCATTCCGGCTCGCGCCGCGCTCAGCCAGTTCCCGCTCACCGTGCTGATGATCGCCTACACCGTCCTCGGCCTATGGCTGCTTGCGACGCCGAGCGCCGGATGAACGAGGTGTGCGATGGCCGTCAATCGAACCTTGGGGAAAGCTCGCTTGCCACGTCAGAGCTTTGGTGATTTAGTTTGTACACATGCAATTTTCGCCCCTCTTAACAAGAGTGGCCTGCCTGCTACAGCCATTGGTCAAAGCTCAAAAACAAGGGGAACTGCCGTGACTGACAAGAATGGGTTTTTCGATCTCTCCAGATCCGCTCTCACCCGCCGCACGGCGCTGAAGGGCCTTGCCGCCGGCGCCGGTCTTGCCGTCGCGCCGGGTTTCGTGCGTTACAGCCAGGCGCAGAACTCGGCGCCGATCAAGATCGGCTTCCAGTCGCACCGCACCGGCATCGGCGCCGCCTATGGCCGCTGGTACGAGAAGACCACAGCGGCTGCCGTCAAGGCGATCAACGATGCCGGCGGCATCAACGGCCGACCCGTCGAGGTGATCATTGAGGATGACGGCACCGATCCCGGCCGGGGAGCCGAAGTCGTCGGCAAGTTCGCCTCTCAGCACAAGACCGATATCGTCTACGGCACGCTGTTTTCGCATGTCGTCATCGGCTCGGCGCCGGCCGCCGGCGAGGCCAAGATGCCCTATTTCGTTGTCAGCGAAGGCCACCACGTCGCCTCGACCAAGTTGAACCGCTACGTCTTCCAGCCCGGCATCACCGATGTGAAGAGCCAGATCCAGTCGATGGCGCCGTGGATTGCCGCCAATGCCGGCAAGAAGGTGACGCAGATCTTCCCCGATTTCGCTTTCGGCTACGACCATCGCGACTACCTGCCGCCGGCCCTGAAGGCGCAAGGCGCCGAGGTCATTGCGCAGATCGCGATTCCGCCGACGGAATCCTCCTTCACCAAATATTTCCCGCAGATCCCCGCGGAGACCGAGGTGATCTACCACGTCATGGTCGGCCCGGCGGTGCTCACCTTCGTCAAGGAGCTCGGCGAGTTCTACGGCTCCAATCGGCCGCAATTGTTCGGCTTCATCGATTCGCTCGAAGCCACCGACATCAACAGCCCCGGCCTCGAATTCCTCGACGGCAGCCATTTCTGGGAAGGCTCGCCGCGTTATGCGCAGCCCGATGACTCCCCTGCGCAGAAAGCCTACCGCGCCGCCGTCGGCATCGACGACAATGGTGCCGCCGTCGGCGACCCCAAGGACGTCTCCACCGCCGCGCACATGTTCGGCTGCTGGGAAACGCTCTACGTCGTCAAGAAGGCGATGGAGGATGCCGGCTACAAGGGCCCGGAAGACCGCGCCAAGCTGGTCGAGGCGACCGAGGCGTTGACCGAGTTCGCCGAGGGGCCGGAGCACCCGCAAGGGCCGAAAACCTTCAACGGCAAGATCCACCAGTGCTTTGGCATCCAGAACATCTCCAAGGTTGAAGGCGGCCGGCTGAATGTCGTCCACAAGACCAAGATCGAGGACGGCCTCTACGAGCCTGAGGGGGATTACACGACGCAGACGCTGTGAGCTTGGCTGCTGCAGCAAGCGTGAGCGCCAAGATACCCTCCTCTGGCCAGAGGGGGGTGCTTCGCGCATCCGCCGGTGCTTAGCCGATGCACTTCGGACCTCACCTGCTCCTCGCCGCTCTCGAAGGCCTCGTCACCTCCGCCGTGCTGGCGCTGACGGCGCTTGGGCTGTCGCTGGTGTTCGGCGTCATGCGCGTCGTCAATGTCGCGCATGGCGAGTTCTTCATGCTGGGCGCGGTGCTTGCCTGGGCGATCTCAACGGCGGTATCTGGCCATCCGGCGCTCGGCTTCCTGGCCGCCCTGGTGCTGGCGCCGCTGATCGTCGGCCTGATCGCGCTGCTCGCCGAACGGCTGGTGCTGCGCCGGCTCAACTACAATCCGGAAGCCACCATCGTCGCCACCATCGGCATGCTCTACATCATCCAGCAACTGGCGCTGACCTTCTACGGCCCGGAGGCGCGGCCGGTGGAGCCGCCGTTCAGCTACCGCATCCTCCTGCCGTGGTTCGGCTATTCCGGCTACAAGCTGTCGATCATCGCCGCGTCGGCGCTGCTGCTGGTCGCGACCTGGCTGGTGCTGACGCGCACGAAAATCGGCCTCGTCATGCGCGCCACGCAATATGACAGCGAGACGGCGCAGGCCTTCGGCATTCCGGTGACCAGAGTCTATGCCAGTGTTTTCGCGCTCGGCGCCATGCTGGCTGCTGTCGCCGCGGTGCTGATCGTGCCGATCAGCCAGGCCCACTATCTGATGGGACAGGACCCGCTGTTGCTGTCGTTCATCGTCGTCATCATCGGCGGCCTCGGCTCGCTGCGCGGCACGGTCGTCGCCGCGGTGCTGATCGGCCTTTCCGACGGCATCATCTCGGTGTTCTTCTCACCGACGCTGGCCAAGATCATAGCCACCTTGCTCGTCGCCATGGTGCTGGTGTTCCGGCCGCAGGGCCTGTTCGGGACGACATCGCGATGAAGGATGCTTCGCCGGCAAAGCCATATGCGCTGCACCTCGGCGTCATCGCCCTGCTTTTCGGGCTTAGCTTCGTCCTGCCGGAATACCATCACGGCCTGCTCGCCCGCATCATGGTGCTGGCGGTCTTCGCCATGGGCTACAATCTGCTGTTCGGCTATGTCGGGCTGCTCAGCCTCGGCCATGCCATGTTCTTTTCAGCCGGGCTCTATGGCGCCGGCCTTGCCGTCATCCATCTCGGCTGGAGCGTGCCGGCCGCCTTCGCAGCCGGGCTTGCCTGCGGCGCGCTTCTCGCGCTGGTGATCGGGCTGCTGGCGCTGCGCACCTCCGGCGTCGCCTTCATGATCGTCACTATGATGTTCGCGCAGGTATTCTATCTCGTCATTCTTTATTTCGCTGCCTGGACCGGTGGCGACCAGGGCATGGTCGTGCCGCAGCCGATGCGTGTCCTTGTCCTGGGCAGCACGTCGCTCGACCTCACCAACCCGACCGTGCGCTATATGACCGCGCTGGCACTGTTCTCGATCGTGCTGCTCATAAGCCTGGCGATAGTCCGCTCCGGCTACGGTCGCGTGCTGGTCGCCATCCGCGAGAACGAGGAGCGGACCAAGATGCTCGGCTACGACACGTTCTCCAGCAAGCTTGCCGCCGTCGTCATCTCCGGCAGCATCTGCGCGGCCTCCGGCGCGGCCTATGCGCTGCTGTTCGGCTATGTCGGCTCGAGCTTCGCTTCGGTGCAATATTCCATCCTGCCGCTGCTCTGGGTGCTGCTGGGCGGCGGCGCCACCACGCTCGGTCCGCTGATCGGCACGCTGTTCATGTATTATGTCATCGACGTCGCCAGCGGCTACACCTCGGCCTATCTGCTGATCGTCGGCATAGCGCTCATCCTGCTGGTGCTGTTCTTCCCGAGAGGCATTCTCGGCAGCATCCGCCAGCGCTGGCTCGGGTGGTTGCCATGATGCCGCTGCTCACCACCAAAGGCCTGTCGCGCAGTTTCGGCGGCTTGCGTGCCGTCGACGGCGTCGACTTCGCGCTGATACCGGGCGAGATTCGCGCCATCATCGGCCCCAACGGTGCCGGCAAGACCACCTTCGTCAGCCTGGTCAGCGGCCGCATCCAGCCCTCGTCGGGCATGATCGTCTTCGACGGCGCGGACATCACCAGCCTGCCTGCCTACGCCCGGGTTCGCCTCGGCATCGCCTATACGTTCCAGATCACCAGCGTCTTTGCCAATCTCAGCGCCTACGACAATGTTGCCCTGCCGGTGCAGCGCACGCTGACCGACGGCCGCTCGAAGGGCGCGGTTCACACCGGCGTCATGGCGGCGCTCGAGCGCACCGGCCTTGCCGACCGGGCGCAAATGCCTGCCGGGCAATTGTCCTACGGTCACCAGCGGTTGCTGGAAGTGGCAATGGGACTGGCACTGAAGCCGCGGCTGCTGATCCTCGACGAACCGACGCAAGGGCTTGCCGACAGCGAGATCGACAATTTCATCGAGCTGGTGCGCGCGATCGCCGATAGCGCCACCGTGCTTTTGATCGAGCACAACATGCCGGTGGTCATGCGGCTCGCCGACCGCATCACCGTCTTCAACGCCGGCAGGATTTTGGCTGAAGGCACGCCCGAGCAGATCCGCGCCAATGCCGCGGTGCAGGACGCCTATCTGGGGACGACCCATGGCTGAGGCCCAGTCCAAGGCACTGACGATCTCCGGGGTCGACTGCTTCTATGGCGAGGTCCAGGTGCTCTATGGCCTCGATCTTGTCTTGAACGAGGGCGAAGTGCTCTGCCTGTTCGGCCGCAACGGCGCCGGCAAGACGACGACGCTGAAGGCAATCATGGGTCTGGTGCCGGCAAGCTCCGGGTCGATTCGGCTCGAAGGGCGGGAATTGAGCGGCTTGCCGGCGCACGAGGTGCCCAAGGCCGGCGTCGCCTACGTGCCGCAGGGCCGGCGGCTGTTCGCCGAGATGACGGTGGCGGAAAACATCGAGATCGGCCTGATGGCCCGCAACAAGGGCAAGGCGACGCGCGAGAACGTGCTCGATCTCTTCCCGCTGTTGCGCCAGCGCCTCAGGCAGCGTTCGGGCACGCTATCCGGCGGCGAGCAGCAGATGCTGGCCATGGCCCGCGCCCTGTGTCTGGAACCGCAGGTGCTCCTGCTCGACGAGCCGACCGAAGGGCTGATGCCGTCGATGATCGCCAAGATCCGCGAAACCGTGTCGAAGCTGCGTGCGCTTGGCGTGTCGACAATTCTTGTCGAGCAGCGCGTCGATGCCGTGCTGTCGGTCGCAGACCGCGTTTGTTTCATCGAAAACGGCCGCAACCGCGAGACGGTCGATGTCGAGGAACTGCGTTCCGATCCCTCCGCGGTCCGTCGCTATGTCGGCGTCGGATGATCAGGCAAAGAACAGCAAGCCGGCAAGCAGGAATGTCGGGATCAGCACCGCGCCCGACCATGCCATATAGCCAAAGAAGCTCGGCATCTTGATGCCGCGATGCCTGGCAATGGCATAGACCATGAAATTCGGCGCATTGCCGACATAGGTGTTGGCGCCCATGAACACCGCGCCTGCCGAGATCGCCGCCAGCGTCGAGGCGAGCTCGGTCATCAGATGCTGCGCATCGCCGCCAGCCAGCTCGAAGAACACCAGATAGGTCGGCGCATTGTCGAGGAAGGACGACAGCGCTCCGGTCAGCCAGAAATAGGCAAGGTTGTCCGGCGCGCCGGTCGGCGAACTGACCAGCAGTACCAACGGCGCCAGCGCGCCATCGAGCCCGGCCCGCAATATGGCGACGACCGGCACGATGCAGATGAAGATGCTGGCGAACAGCTTCGCCACCTCGGCAATCGGCCCCCAGTTGAAGGCGTTTGCGCCGCGAAACTCCTTCGGCGAGACGACAAGCGAAGTGAAGGCCAGTATCAGGATGGCGGCGTCCCGCACCAGATTCTGCAGCTCGAGGCTGACACCCTGAAATGAGAAACTCACTCCCGGCTTCCAGGCAGCGGAAATCAGGATCGCGGCGATTACGCCGGCCAGCAGCGGGATGTTGGCCAGGCCGCGAATGCGCACCTTGCTGTCGGGCGTCGGATCCTTGATCTTCGGCGCGCCTTCCTCCCGGCGATGCATGATGATGTCGATCGCCAGGAAAACAGCCAGCACCACGCCGGCGACGAACAGCGTCTCGGGCAGCAGGTGAACTGTCGTCCAGAAGAAATCGACGCCGCGCAGAAAGCCGACGAACAGCGGCGGATCGCCCAGCGGCGTTAGCGACCCGCCGATGTTGGACACCAGGAAGATGAAAAAGATGACGACATGGGCGTTGAAGCGCCGGTTGTCGTTGGCGCGGATGAGCGGCCGGATCAGGATCATCGAGGCGCCGGTTGTGCCAATGATCGAGGCAAGCAGCGCCCCTCCCAGCAACAGCCCGGCATTGACCAGCGGCGTGCCGTGTATGTTGCCGGCAACGAAGATACCGCCCGAAATGGTGAACAGCGCAAACAGCAGGATGATGAACGACATGTATTCGGTGAGCAGCGCATGCAGCACTGCCTGCGTGGCGGACGGGATGCCGAAGGCGATGGCCAGCGGCCCGATCACCAACGCTGCCCAGAAGGCAGCGATCTTGCCGTAATGGTGCTCCCAAGCATGATGGAACAGCAGCGGGCCGGTCGCGATGCAAAGCAATAGCCCGGCAAACGGCAGCACCCACCAAAGCGACATGGCGGCGCCCGGCAATTCGTGCGCTTCGGCCGCGAGAACCGCATTCGGAGAAAAGATTGCTGCAATAAGTGCAGCACTTGCCGTCAACGCCGCAAACCGCATGAAGCCCCTCAAAAGTCTGTCAGGTTCGGCTGGATGACGTTCAAATCAGTGTCACGCCGGCATCGCGCATCCGGCCCAGCATCCTCTCCACGGAGCCGTTGAGATCGATGCCGCGGCAGGCGTCGAGCCGCACGGACGTCTCAAAACCGAGCTTGACCGCGTCGAGCGCCGAAAAGGCGACGCAGAAATCCGTCGCCAGGCCGACCAGGGTCAGCGTCTCGATGTTCCGATCCCGGAGATAGCCGGCAAGGCCGGTCGGCGTCGTCCGGTCGTTCTCGAAGAATGCGGAATAGCTGTCGATCGCAGGACGGAACCCCTTGCGGATCACCAACTCGGCCTTGCTCCAGGCGAGGCCCGAATGGAAATCCGATCCCAGGCTGCCCTGGATGCAGTGATCCGGCCACAGCGTCTGGTGGCCATAAGGCACGTCGATCGTTTCGAACGGGTGCTTGCCGGGGTGGCTGGAGGCAAAGCTCGAATGGCCGGCAGGGTGCCAGTCCTGCGTCAGCAGGACGTGCTCGGTCCGCCGGATCAGGTCATTGACCAACGGCACGATTTCGTCGCCACCGGCCACTTCAAGGGCGCCACCCGGGCAGAAATCGTTCTGCAGGTCGATAACGACAAGCGCTTCGTCGGCCATGGAGCCTCCTTATTTTCTTGGTCTTGAGCTTAGGCTCCAATGAAAACGCGACCGGACGCAGAAACTTGACCAGATGGCCGGCTGCGTCAACCTCTCATGGCATAACAAATGCGTTCCGGGTGCACCGGGGCCAACAGCCGTGCAAACTCTGGCTTTGACAATTCCTGCCGGCTTGATATCATTTGCATACGAATGAATTTCCTGCCTTGAATGCTCGGGAAAATCTTTCGGCAGGATCCCCTCTCGGGAAGCCCATTCTGGGAAGGCAAAGCGTGATCCGTTACGCAAAACCCACCACGGTCGACGACGCCCTCGCTTTGCTGGGCGAAGGGCAATGGCGCATCCTCGCCGGCGGCACCGACTTCTATCCGGCACAGGGCAGCAAGCCTTTCCGCGACAATGTCCTCGATATCAATGGCCTGGTGGCATTGCGCGGCATTGCCGAAGCCGAAAACCATTGGCTCGTCGGCGCGCGCACCACCTGGACCGATCTCGTCCGCCATCCTCTGCCGGCGGCTTTCGACGCGCTGAAGCAGGCGGCGCGGGAAGTCGGCTCGGTGCAGATCCAGAACGTTGCCTCGATTGCCGGCAATCTCTGCAACGCCTCGCCGGCCGCCGACGGCGTGCCGGCGCTGCTGGTGCTCGATGCCGAAGTCGAACTGCGTTCCGCTGTGGCGACCCGGCATCTGCCCCTTGCAGAATTCATCCTCGGCAACCGTCGCACCGCACTGCAGCCCGGCGAAATGGTCACGGCAATCCGCATTCCCAAACCCGCGACCGCCGGCAGCTCCGCCTTCGTGAAACTCGGCGCGCGGCGTTATCTCGTCATCTCCATCGCCATGGCCGCCGCACGCCTGGCCGTCGAAGATGGTATGGTCAGGAACGCGGCCGTCGCCGTCGGTTCCTGCTCGGTTGTCGCCAGGCGCCTGGCGGGTGTCGAGGCGGCGCTACGCGGCCGGCCCGTCGGCCACGCGCTGGCCACTGCGATCCAATCCGCACCGATGGACGAGCTGTCGCCGATCGGCGACGTGCGCGGCAGCGCCGAATATCGGCTGGACGCTGCGCGCGAGATCGTCGCCCGCGCCGTGCTTGGTGCGATGGGCGCTGTTCCCGACGAAAGGGCGGCGGCCTGATGGGCATGGAGCGCGCCGACATCGCCTTCGAAGTCAACGGCGCCGCCGTCAGCGTTTGTGTGCCGCCGGTGCGGCGGCTGTCCGCGGTGCTGCGCGACGAGTTGCGGCTGACCGGCACCAAGATCGGCTGTGATGCCGGCGATTGCGGCGCCTGCACGGTGCTGGTCGACGGCGAGCCGGTCTGCGCCTGCTTGATGCCCGCGGCTTCCGCCTCCGGCACCGTGGTGACGACAGTCGAAGGCCTCGCCAATGGCCGGTTGTCGGCGCTGCAGGCTTCGTTCCTCAGCCATGGCGCAGCGCAATGCGGCGCCTGCACGCCCGGCCTGCTGGTCGCGGCAACGGCACTCCTGGACAGGACGCCTTGCCCGAGCGAGGCCGAAACGCAGGATGCACTGGGCGGCGTGCTCTGCCGCTGTACCGGCTACCGCAAGATCGTCACCGCGGTGATGGACGCTTGGCGCCACGCCGACGGCCTCGATCCGCGCATGCCATCCTCTGGCCATGCCGTCGGCTCCTCCCCGATCCGCGTAGATGGCCTGCCGAAAGTCACCGGCGACGAAAAATTCGGCGGTGATTCATTCCCGGCCGACGCGTTGTCGGTGCTGGTGGTCCGCTCGCCGCATTATCGTGCCGCTTTCACTTTTGGCGACCTCGGCAGTTGGGTGAAATCCCGTCCCGGCATTGCCGGCGTCTTCACCGCCGCCGACATTCCGGGAAAGAATTGTTTCGGCGTCATCGCGCCCTTCGCCGACCAGCCGGCGCTGGCCGAAGGGGTTTCGCGCTTTCGCGGTGAGGCGGTGGCGCTGGTTGCCGGCGAACGCGAGGCTATCCTCGATCTCGACCTTGCCGATTTTCCTGTCAGTTGGACCGAGTTGCCGCATTTTCTGGAAACTGGCGAAGCGCAGGCCGGCGGTGCGCAACTGGTCCATGAAAACCGGCCCTCGAACCTGCTCACCTCCGGCTTCGTCGAGCGTGGCGACCCCGAAGCCGCGCTCGCCGGTGCGGCTTTCGTCGTTTCCGGCGCCATCGACACTTCCTATGTCGAGCACGCCTATATTGAACCGGAAGCCGGCTATGCCTTCATGGACGGCGACACGCTGGTCGTCGTCGCCTGCACGCAGGCGCCCTATATGGACCGCGACGACACGGCAAAAGTGCTCGGCCTTGCCCCGGAACAGGTGCGCATCGTGCCGACCGCCACCGGCGGCGGCTTCGGCTCCAAGCTCGACGTCTCGCTGCAACCGCTCATCGGCCTCGTCGCCATGAAAACCGGCCGGCCGGCGGCGCTCGCCTACAGCCGCACCGAATCGATGATCTCGACCACCAAGCGCCATCCGGCTCTGATGAGAGCGAGCATCGGCGCCGATGCCGACGGCCGTGTCACCGGCATGGTCTTCGCCGGCGATTTCAACACCGGCGCCTATGCCAGCTGGGGGCCGACGGTCGCCAACCGCGTGCCGGTGCACGCCTCCGGCCCCTATGCGACGCCGAACTATCGCGCCGAAGGCCGCGCCATCCACACCAACGGCCCGATTGCCGGCGCCTTTCGCGGTTTCGGCGTGCCGCAGGCGACGATCATGCAGGAGACCCTCTATGACGACCTAGCCGACAAGCTCGGCATGGATCGGCTCGCCTTTCGCCTGAAGAACTGCCTTCGGAACGGATCCGAAACAGTCACCGGCCAGCGGCTCGAGTCGGGCGTCGGCATCGCCGACTGCCTCGAGGCCCTCCGTTCACATTGGCAGCGTGCCGTTCGCGATGCCGAAGCGTTCAATGCCGGTAGCAGCATCAAAAAACGCGGCGTCGGCATCGCTTCTTGCTGGTACGGCTGCGGCAACACCTCGCTGCCCAATCCGTCGACCATCAAGGTCGGCATCTCGGCATCGGGCGCAGTCGTCCTGCATCAGGGTGCGGTCGATATCGGGCAAGGCTCGAACACTGTCATCGCGCAGATCTGCGCCGATGCGTTGGGTCTTCCGCTCGAAAAATTCATGCTGAAAGGCGCCGACACGGCGATCACCCCCGACGCCGGCAAGACCTCGGCCTCGCGCCAGACCTTCGTCACCGGCAAGGCCGCCGAAAAGGCCGGCCGCGCCTTGCGCGAGGAGATCTTGCGTTTCGCCAATGTCTCGGAAAAGGCGGCGATTGCGCTGGACGGCACAAGCCTGAGCATCAGGGAAGGCGAAGCGACCCGCCGCGTCGATCTTTCCTCGCTGAAGGCAGACCCCGAAGGCTTTGTCTTTCGCGCCGAGGAAAGCTACGACCCGCCGACGCTGCCGCTCGATGCCAAGGGCCAGGGCAAGCCTTATGCCGTCTATGGCTATGGCGCGCAGATCGCCGAACTGGAGGTCGACCTCAGGCTCGGCACCGTGAAGCTTATAAAAATCACCGCCGCTCACGATGTCGGCAAGGCCATCAACCCTTTACTGGCAGAGGGCCAGATCGAGGGTGGCATCGCCCAGGGCATCGGCATGGCGCTGATGGAGGAATTCATCCCCGGGCGCACCGAAAACCTGCACGACTATCTGATCCCGACGATCGGCGACGTGCCACCGATCGAGACCATCCTGATAGAAGTTCCGGATCCGGAAGGACCCTTCGGCGCCAAGGGTTTGGGCGAGCATGTGCTGATCCCGACGGCGCCGGCGATCCTCAACGCCATCCGCCACGCCACCGGTGTGCTGGTCACCAAAATTCCGGCGACGCCGACCCGCATCCGCGCCGCCATCCTCGACAAGGAGGCGCGCCGATGAGCGAGCTTGCCGAACGCTTCGAGACCCACGATCCCGGCGAGAAGCTGGTGGCCGAGAAGATCCGCTGCGATGCCTGTCCAGTCATGTGCTACATCGCCGATGGCCGCACCGGCGCCTGCGATCGCTACGGCAATGTTGGCGGCAGGATCGTGCGGATGGATCCACTGACCATCCTCGACCACGCGGCCGAGACCGGCGCCGCAATCGTACCCTTTGCCGAAGAAGGCGAGGCATGGGACGGCGAACTGGTCAACACCGGCCGCCGCTTCGTCACCGCCATCGGCGCCGGCACCACCTATCCCGATTACAAGCCGGCGCCCTTCATCGTCAGCCAGGAGGTCGAGGGCGTCGATCTGGTCACCGTCGTCACCGAGGGCATCTTCTCCTATTGCGGCGTCAAGGTGAAGATCGACACCGACCGTCATATCGGCCCCGAAACGGCTACGGTCCGTGCCCAAGGCGAGGCGATCGGCCATGTCACGACCGGCGAATACGGCTCGCAGATGCTGTCGCTGGGCGGCGTACATCATCTGACCGGCGGCTCGAAGGCTGAAGGGCGCGCCACCTGCGACGCCATGCTCGCCCTGTGCAACCGCAAACCGGTTGAACTCGTCATCGACGGCGGCGCCACCGTCATCGTCGAAGCCGGCAAGCCGCCGGTCATCGACGGCAAGCTCGAGCAGCGCATGCGCGTCGGCTGCGGTTCGGCTACCATAGGCATGTTCGCGACCCAATGGCGCGGCCTTGTCGACGAGGTGGTGGTGGTCGATGACCACATCACCGGCGTCGTCTCCGAGCATCAGGCCGGCAAGGTGCTTGGCTGGCGGGATACCGGCATCAAGATCATCGGCCGCCGTTCGACGCCGGGCCGTTATTTCAAGGTGTCGGAGCCCGGCCTCGGCTGGGGCGGCACCAGCATTTCCGACCCGCTGTCGATCCTTGGTGAATGGAACGCCAAAAAGGGTGCGCGCCCCGGCATGTCGCTGCTGATGGTCTCGACCACCGGTGAGCAATTCGCCTATTATGAGCTCGACGACGAATTGAAGCCGGTCCAGAAACCGTTCCCGGAGCGGCTGCGGAAGTCGGTCGAACTGATCGAGGACAATTGCGAGCCGGCGCTCTGCACCGTGCTTTTCGTCGGCGGCGCCGGCGGCTCGCTGCGCGCCGGCGTCACCGAGAACCCGGTCAATCTGACCCGCTCGGTGCAGGGCTTGACGACCTACGTGACGGTCGGCGGCGCGCCGGTCTATGTCTGGCCGGGCGGCGGCATCACGCTGATGGTCGACGTCACCCGCGTCCCGGAAGGCGCCTTCGGCTATGTGCCGACGCCGGCGCTGGTGGCGCCGATCGAGTTCACCATGCGCCGCGACGATTATGTCAGACTTGGCGGCTACGAAGCCGAAATCCGCAGCGTCGACGATATCCTGGCCAAGGGCGGCGAATATCTCAATCCGCGCCGCGGCACGGCCGCACCCCGGGACAATCCCTGGCCGCCGCTGGCGCAGTTGCGTCGCGCGGCCGCAAACGGGGCCGGGCGATGAACGGCCCGCAGGCGCATTGGCTCGAGGACGGCCGGAGGCTTCACCTCAATCATGGGCCGATCGATCTGATCGTCGAGGCATTCGGCGAGGCGAGTGAATGCAGCGCCGCATATCGCCAGGCAGTGGCGCGCTTCCAGACAATCCTGGTTGAACTGGTCGAAGAGTTGCACGAACTGCGGCGCCCGGCCGCCTCGCGGCCACGTGCTTTCGCTGGCCCGACGGCGCGCGGCATGGAAGCGGCGGTCGTTCCGCTAGCGAAACAATTCATCACGCCGATGGCGGCCGTCGCCGGCTCGGTAGCCGACGAAGTGCTTGGCGCGCTGCTTGCCGGCCGCCGGCTCGAGCGCGCCTATGTCAATAATGGCGGCGACAGCGCGATCTATCTCGGCCACGGGCAGTCGATGATGCTTGCCATTGCCGGGACAGGTCATGGGTTGGCAGATCGTCTCACGATCCGCCCCGAAGACGGGATCCGCGGTGTCGCGACAAGCGGCTGGCGCGGCCGCTCCTTTTCGCTGGGCATCGCCGACGCGGTCACGGTGCTGGCGCGAACGGGTGCTGAAGCCGATGCCGCCGCGACGTTGATCGCCAACGCCGTCGACTTGCCCGGTCATCCGGCCGTTAGGCGCGTACGGGCGCGCGATCTCGCACCTGACAGCGACCTCGGCTGCCGTTTGGTGACGCAGGGCGTGGGGCTGCTTTCCGCCGCTGAAATCGCTATCGCGCTGGAAGGCGGATTTGCCGTTGCCGAGGAGTTTCGGCGGCGCGGCCTGATTGCCGCCGCGGCGCTTTTCCTCGGCGGTCAGGCACGCATCGCAGGTCCGATGGCGCTCGCCAATAAGGTTTTAGAGAGGGAAATTGCTCATGCCTGAGTTTCCGATCCGCAAGATCGCCGTGCTGACCGAAGAGATATTTCACGAGGGCGGGCCGGTGGCGAAGGTGCCGCGGCGCCGCGCGGCGGCCATGGCCGTGGTCAAGAACCCGTTCGCCGGCCGTTACGTCGAGGAACTGCAGAGCGCCATGGAGGATTTGAAGCCGCTCGGGCTGTTGCTCTCCGACAGGCTTGTTGCCGCATTGGGCGGCGACGTCAAACAGATCGACGGTTACGGCAAGGGCGCCATCGTCGGCATGGCGGGCGAGCTGGAGCATGGCGCGCTGTGGCATGTGCCGGGCGGCTATGCCATGCGCGAACGGCTCGGCGACGCCAAGGCGATCGTGCCCTCGGCAAAGAAGGTCGGCGGCTTCGGCGCGCGGCTCGATGTGCCGCTCGGCCACATCAACGCCGCCTATGTGCGCAGCCATTTCGATGCCATGGAAATCGGCATCAGCGATGGCCCCCGTCCCGACGAGATCCTGTTTTGCCTCGCCATGACCTGCGGCCCGCGCGTGCACGACCGCATGGGTGGGCTGGCGGCCAAGGACATTAAGGCATGGGATGGGCTACGGTGAGCGCCGAGGACAATCGGCTCAAGCTGGTCGAGGCCGAGGAGCCTGACGAAAACGACTATCGCTTGCAGGAGCAGGTCGGCTTCATCCTGCGCAAGGCGCATCAGCGCCATGTCTCGATCTTCGCCGCACACATCGCCGATCTGACGCCGCCGCAATTTGCCGCTTTGGCCAAATTGCGCGACGTCGGCGAGACCTCGCAGAACCAGCTTGGCAGCCTGATCGCCATGGATGCGGCGACTGTGAAGGGCGTCATCGACCGGCTGAAAGCGCGTGGCTTTGTCGAACTTAGCAAACACGAAGTCGACAAACGGCGCCTGCTGGTCAATCTGACCGCCGAGGGGCGCGACGCGATCGAGCGGCTGATCCCGCTTGCCCGTGAGATTACGCAGGAAACGCTGGCGCCGCTTTCCGCCAAGGAAGCGGCCATTTTCATGAAGCTGCTGGCCAAGCTGGCTTAATCCGCTGCCTGCCGGCGTTTGGTTGTTGTTCCTGCCGGGCGCTGAACGCCCGGCAGGAAAGCCTCGTCTCAGAGGCCGTTGTCCTTCAGGATCTGGGCGGCATTTTCCTTGGTGATCTTCTGCGTCGGCAGGGTGATGGTCTTTTCCACCTTCTCCCCGTTCAGGAACTTGATCGCCTGCCGCAGCCCTTCGGCGCCCGGCGTCACATAAGTGAACGTCGCCGTCAGCTCGCCATTGGCGACCAGCTGCACGCCTTCATTGGGCAGGCCGTCGATGCCGATGAACTTGATGTCCTTCTCACGTCCGACGTCCTTGGCGGCAAGATAGGCGCCATAGGCCATCGGATCATTGTGGCCGTAGACAAGATCGATTTTCTCGTTGTTGCGCAACGCCGTCGCCATGATGTTGTAGGCCTGGTCCTGCTTCCAGTCGCCCGACTGCTGGTCGAGCAGGTATTTTATGCCCGGCTCCTTGTCGGTGAATTCATGGAAGCCGTCATGGCGGTCGTGTGCCGGCTGGGTGCCCATGCCGCCCCAGATCTCGACGACGTTGCCGGCGGCCTTGCCCTTGCCGCCAAGCAGCTCGACGGCATATTCACCGGCAGCCCGGCCGATCAGCTTGTTGTCGCCGCCGACGAACTGCGTGTAGTCGTTGGTTTCGACGTTGCGGTCGAGCACGAAGACCGGGATCTTGGCATCGATCGCCTGCTGCACGACACCGGTCAGGCCGGCGGATTCTTTCGGTGATACCAAGAGCGCATCGACCTCCTGACGGATAAGGTTTTCGACATCGGCGACCTGCTTCTCGGTCTTGTCCTCGCCGTCGGTGATGATCAGCTCGACTTCCGGATGCTTGGCCGCTTCGGCCAGGATGTCCTTGTTGAACTGGGCGCGCCAGGGTTCGATGGTCGTCACCTGCGAGAAGCCGATCTTCCACTTCTTGTCCTGCGCATGGGCGCCGCCGGCAAGCATGGCGGTCGTGGTCAGGAGTGCCGCTGTCAGCCCGGCGAGCTTCAACAATTCACGTCGTTTCATTTCTTGTTTCCTCCAATATTCAGAGACGCGGTCTCTTGCGACGGCCGCTTTGCCGCGGCCGTTTCCTTGTGCGCTTGCCCGCCGGGCAGTCGCAGATAGAAGAGAAGATCACCGGCATTGCGCTCCTGTACGAGCACGGTACCGATGATGATCATCCCCTTCAGCACCAGCTGAAGGTTCGAATTGATGTTGTGCAGCTGCAGGATGTTGGAGAGCAGCCCGAAGATCAGCACGCCGCAGAACGTCCCGGTGAGGCTGCCGCGTCCGCCCATCAGGCTGGTGCCGCCGATGACCACGGCGGCGATCGCGTCGAGCTCCAGCCCGGCGCCGGCATCAGGCTTGCCTTGCCGGTATTGCGCGACATAGAGCACCGCCGCGATGCCGGCCAGCAGCCCTGACACGGCATAGGTGGCAATCTTGACGCGGCCGGCGGCGATGCCCGACAGTCGCGCCGCCTCCTCATTGCCGCCGATCGCATAGACATAGCGGCCAAACGGCGTGAAGCGCAGCACGGCGCCGTAGATCAGGATGGCGCCGAGGAAGAACAGGCCCGGCATCGGGATCACGCCGAATACCAGCGAGCGCAGCATTTCGAAATCGGCGGTGGCATTCGAGCCGGTGTAGACCGGCAGCACCGCATTGTTCTGGCCGGCTGTCAGCCGGGCGATGCCGAGCGCAGTGACCATCATCGCCAGCGTCACGATGAAGGGCTGCAGCCGCCCGGCGACGATGATGAAGCCGTTGAGCGCGCCGAACAGCAGGCCGACGCAAGGCGCCACCAGCAGCACGCCGAGCACGCCGAATTTTGAGCCCACCTGCGGCAGCAGGAACCACAGCACCAGACTGCACAGGATCACCCCGACAATGCCGGGCGTCACCAGCCCGCGAACGCTGTCCAACCTGATGTCGTGCGTGGCCTGCGCGCCGGCGCGGGATTTTTCGATGTTCAGCAGGATGAAACGAGTGACGAGAATGCCGAGGCAAAGGGCTGCCAGGGCAACTGTCGGCACCCCCAGCACCACCGCCGGCGTCACGCCGGGGACCGTCAGCAGCATGGCACAGACGACCGTGCAGATAGCCATCAGCGAGCCGACGGAAAGGTCGATACCGCCGGTGATGATCACCGCAGTCATGCCGGTGGCAATCAGCCCGGTGGTCGACACCTGGCGCAGCACATCGAGCAGGTTGCCGTAGGACAGGAAGATGTTGTTGCCCTTGGAGCTGATCGGCGAGCCGAGCACGCCGATCAGGAAGATGGCGATCAGGCCCCAATAGAGCTTCGTCCGGGACAGGATATGCAAAATGCTCATGCGGCAGGCCTCGTCATCGTCCGTCGCGGCGCCGCAAGCCGCATGATGGCCTCCTCGCTGGCTTGCGCGCGGGACAGGATTCCCGTCTGGCGGCCGTCGGCCATGACCAGGATACGGTCGGAAAGATGCAGCAGCTCCGGCAATTCCGAGCTGATGACGGCGATCGCCAGCCCGTCTCGCGCCAGCTTGAAGATGAGATCGTAGATTTCCCGCTTGGCACCGACATCGATGCCGCGTGTCGGCTCGTCGAGCAGCAGCACCCGCGGCCTCGTCGCTAGCCATTTGCCGATGACGACCTTCTGCTGGTTGCCGCCGGACAGCGTGCCGGCCGGCTGCTCGACGGTCTCGCAGCGAATGCCGAGCGCCTTGACGGCGTCCCGTGCCAGCCCTTGCTCACCGGCCAGCGAGCGCACGCCGAACCGCGCCAGCGCGCCGACCAGCGGCAGCGCGACATTGTCGGTGATCGAGGCCTCGAGATGCAGGCCTTGCGTCTTGCGGTCTTCCGTGACCAGGGCGATGCCGAGCCGGCGCGCATCGCGCGGCGAACGGATTTCTACTGCCTCGCCATCGAGCCTGATCTCACCGCCGGCACGTCCGCCGCTGGACCCGAAGATGGTTTCCAGGATTTCGGTACGGCCCGAGCCCAGCAGCCCGCCGATACCGAGGATTTCTCCTGCGGCAAGATCGAAGCTGACGCCGTCGAGCACGGTGCGCCAACCATGGCGATTGGGCTTCGACAACGACAGCTCGCTTACGGACAGGACCGTGTTGCCACCGGGGATGCGGTGCTCCTGGGAGGAAGCAAGCAGGTTTCGCCCGACCATCGCCGAAATTATGGCGTCTTCGTCGAGCTTGTCCATCACCCGCGTCAGGACGTGGCGTCCATCGCGAAACACGGTGACGCGGCTGGCCAGATGCATGACCTCGTCGATGCGGTGCGAAATGTAGACGATCGCCACGCCGCTGTCGGCGAGCTGGCGGATGATGCGGAACAGCCGCTGGCATTCGGCCGGCGAAAGCGCCGAGGTCGGCTCGTCCATGATCAGAATGCGCGCCGACATCGACAGCGCCTTGGCGATCTCGACCAGCTGCTGTTCGCCGACGCGCAAGGCACCGACGCGCGCATCCGGGTCGAGCTCGATGCCGAGCCTTTGCAAGAGCGCGCCGGCAGCGCGGCTGCTCGCCTTGCGGTCGACGATCAGCCCGGCGATCAGCTTCTCGCGGCCGAGAAAGATATTGTCGGCGACGCTAAGTTCGGGAACGAGGTTCAGCTCCTGGTGGATGATGGCGATGCCGGCGCGCTCGGCTTCGCGGACGCCGGCAAAGCGCACCGGATGGCCATCGATACTGACCGTTCCGTTATAGTCCGTATAGACGCCGGACAGGATCTTCATCAGCGTCGACTTGCCGGCGCCGTTCTCGCCCATCAGCGCATGGACCTCGCCGCGCCGCAGTTCGAAGCCGACATCGACAAGCGCGGCGATACCGCCGAAGGACTTGGAGATGTGCTCGGCGCTCAGCACGATCGCCGAGCCGTCCGCCACAACGCCTTGCGCAGGGATGGAATTGCCGTGCTGCATGATAAGGACGGCCTCCCTCCGTCGTCACCGAACACCTCAAACGCTAATCTAAACGTTTCGATCATGTCAAGGCAATATCTGGAGCCTGAGATTGTTCCATTTCAATTCTTGCGCAAAATCATAAGATTCCGTACGTATTGCTACCGTGGAGTGGTGAAACGTTTCGAAAATGACAGCGTCAGGACGAAAAAAGCAGCGCAAATTCACTGCCCCGACTATGCTTCATGTGGCCGAGGCCGCGCGTGTTTCCGTGGCCACCGTATCGGCGCTGATCAATGGCACCGCGACCGTCAGCCCCGAGCTCAGCCAGCGCATCGAACAGGCGATCCGCGACATCGGCTACAAGCGCAACGCCATTGCCCGCAGCCTGAAGATGGGCACCACACGCACCATCGGGCTCACCGTCCCACACATCACCAATCCGTTCTTTACCGACGTGGTTTCGGTCATCCAGCAGGCTTTCGACAGGGCCGGCTACGCCGTCATGCTGTGCTGCACCGACGAGCACCTGAACACGCAGGACGACCAGATCAGGCTGCTGCTCGACCGCATGGTCGACGGACTGATCGTCGCGCGTGTCGGTGACGGCGCGATCCTCAAACGGATTGTCGACGACGCCAATGTGCCGGTCGTGCTGCTCGACCGTGTTTGCCAGGGTGTCGACACCGATGCCGTCGTTCTCGACAATCAGCGCGCGGTGTTCGACGCCATCACTTATCTGATCGATCTCGGCCATCGGCGCATCGGCTACATCTCCGGCTCGTTCGATATCTCGCCGATGCATGACCGCATGGCGGGATACCGCGAGGCCCTCCAGGCCGCCGGCCTGCCGGCCGAACCCGAGCTCGTCCGCTTCGGCAACTTCCACGAAGTCGATGGCTACAACGCCACCATGCAGCTGCTTTCGCTGCACGACCGGCCGAGCGCCATCTTTTCGGCCAACAACCCGATGGTGATCGGCACCATGAAGGCCATTCGCGATATCGGCCTGTCCTGTCCGGAGGATATTTCCGTCGCTTGCTTCGACGATTTTCCGTGGTCGGATGTGTTCCGGCCGCAATTGACCACGGTCGCACAGCCCGTGCAGGCGATCGGCGAACAGGCGGCCAATCTGCTGCTCGACCGGCTCGCCGGAAACAGGGATGCGCCGCCGCGCAAGCTGACGCTCAAGGGACGCTTGATGATCCGCAATTCATGCCGTCCGCTAGGTGCAACTGCGCAGAGCGTCAGCGCGTAGCGCTTGGGCTCTGTTCAGAAACTTTGCAATGCCGGACGGACAGCGCTCCCTCTGTCCTGCCGATCCCGCGCCTTCGCAGCCACTACGGGCGTTCGTCTTTCGAAAACCGAGCAATTGAAAGACGCGGCGCCGATCGAGCCAAGTGGCCAACAATCAGCCAGCCGACAGTCAGGAAAATCTTGGCAATCGAAGCATGTCGGTTTAGGAATATGACGAGATGCGACTGATCGTTCACACGGGCGCCGGCTTGAGTCATGCGCGTGAAATCGATCCTAATCGGGCTGGGACTTGCTGGGATGGTCGCATTCTCCGGCTGCACCACCGGCGGAGCATTACAGACCTTTCCCCAGGCCTATGGCGGCCTCACCGACGCCGGTTTTCGCGTTCCGCCGGTTCCGATCTACAAGGTTGACCAAAAGTTCCATCGGCAGACAGTGCCTTATGCGACTGATGAGGCGCCGGGCACCATCATTGTCGATACAGGAGCGAAGTTCCTCTACTACGTGCTGGGAGACGGTCAGGCACTGCGCTACGGCATCGGCGTCGGCAAGGCGGGCTTCGAGTGGCATGGCACTGCTCACGTTGCGAGGAAGCGCGAATGGCCGGATTGGAGCGCGCCGTCTGCGATGATCGTGCGCGAGCAGAAGCGAGGCCGCATCATACCGGCCCATATGGAGGGCGGACTCATGAACCCGCTCGGGGCGCGGGCGCTCTATCTTTTTAACGAGAAAGGTGACACTGGATATCGCCTGCACGGTAGCCCTGAATGGTGGTCCATCGGCAAAGCTGTGTCGGCGGGCTGCATTCGCCTCATGAACCAGGACATCATCGATCTCTATGACCGCGCCACAATCGGCACCAAGGTGATCGTCATTTAGTGGACGCCGCGTTTCCCGCTAACGGACGAGCATGACGGATCGAAAAGCTCCGCGTAAAACGCGCGAAATGTTCGCTATGTCTTCGCACACCTGTTCGCGATGTTCCCTGCCTAAGGCCGGCCTTGCCCGCAACAGTGGCAAGTGGCGAACCAACTCTCAGGCAGCTTCCGACAGCGATTTGTGAGCGTCGGCCAGGATCTCGAACGAGCGCACCCGCGCCGCATGGTCGAAAATCTGCGCCGTGACCATCAACTCGTCGGCCCCTGTGCGGCGCACAAACGCCTCGATGCCTTGCCTGACCGTTTCCGGGGAGCCGACGACGGCGCAGGAAAGCGCTTGGCCGAGCATGGTCTTGGCCATTGGATCGAGGTCGCGCTCATATCCTTCGACCGGCGGCGGCAATCGGCCGGGCCGGCCGGTGCGCAGATTGACGAAGGCCTGCTGCAGCGAGGTGAACAACAACCGCGCCTGGGCATCGGAAGGAGCGGCGAAGACGTTGAGGCCGAGCATCACATAAGGCTTGTCGAGCTGCTCCGAAGGCTGGAAACGCGAGCGGTAGATCTCCAGTGCATGGTCGAGCTCGGCCGGCGCAAAATGCGAAGCGAAGGCGTAGGGCAGGCCGAGCATGGCGGCAAGCTGCGCGCCGTAGAGGCTGGAACCGAGAATCCAGATCGGCACCTTTTCGCCTTCGCCGGGCACCGCGCGGATGCGTTGGCCGTCTTCGGCCGGCTGCAAGTAACCCATCAGCTCGACGACGTCCTGCGGGAAATTGTCGGCGCCAGCGTCGAGGTTACGGCGCAGCGCCCGTGCTGTGGCCATGTCGGTGCCGGGCGCCCGCCCGAGGCCGAGATCGATGCGGCCAGGATGCAGAGCGTTAAGCGTACCGAACTGTTCGGCGATGACCAGCGGCGAATGATTGGGCAGCATGATGCCGCCGGCGCCGACGCGTATCGTATTGGTACCGCCGGCCACATGGGCAATGACCACCGAGGTGGCGGCGCTGGCGATGCCCGGCATATTGTGGTGCTCTGCCAGCCAATAGCGCCGGTAACCCAGCCGCTCGGCATGACGGGCGAGATCGAGCGAATTGGCGAGTGACTGTGAAGCGTTGCTGCCTTCGACGATCGGCGACAGGTCGAGAACGGAAAGAACGGTCATCGGCGCGGGTTTCCTGTGGGCCGAAGGGATGTAGGAAGCCGTTGCCGAGGCGGCAAATTCAAAATGTTGATGGAGCGCTGAGGGCACAACGGACGTGCGACCGATGCAAGGTCGTGATCTGCACCATCGGGGGGACGCTTTTGACCCTTTAAGCCGCTACTTGTTCACCTCGGAAATCTCTTCGTCCTCGATCGCTGCCGTGTGTTGCGCCGCCAGGAAATTGCCGACATGGCTGAGACCGTCGAAATGATCGCAGAACACCTTGATGACGACCAGCAGCGGCACCGCCAGCAGCGCGCCGACAAAACCCCATAGCCACGACCAGAAGGCGATGGCGATGAGGATCGCCACTGCGTTGATTTCGAGACGGCGGCCGACCACCGTCGGCGTCACGAACTGGCCTTCGACGATGTAGCATAGAACGACGAAGGCCGGCGCCAGCAGCGCGTAGGAAATCGTGTCGAAGCTTATCAGCGCAATGATCGTGACCAGCGTGATGGTGATTAACGCTCCGATATAGGGCAGGAAATTGAGCAGAGCCGCTGCCGCGCCCCAGACCTGCGCGTTTGGCACGCCGAGTGCCCGCAGGCCGAGCCCGATGACCACGCCGAGACATGTATTGATGATCGTGACGGTAAGCAGATAGTGCGAGATTTCACGTTCGACGTCGTAGACGACACGCAGTGCCCGCTTCTTTTCGCTGAGACTGGGGAAGGATTGGACGATCTTTTCATAGAACATCGTGCCGGAGGCGAGCAGGAACAGCGACAGGACGAAGACGATGGTGACGCTGGTGCCGGCCGACAGTACATTGCCGGCGGCCTGCGAGAGAATACCGGATGGCGCCATCGCCACCCTCTGAACGCCCGGCTCCTGGGATGTCTGCGTCAGTCCCTCTATCTGACGCGAAACCTCCACGATCCTTTCGAACGGACGGCGCAGTTGTGCCAGACGTTCGGTAAGCTGCTGGCCGATCGTCGAGGTGTTGTTGATGAGATCGATGACCGGGCCGCTGAGCAGATATCCCGCGACGGCGACGAGGCAGAACGAAAGCAGCACCAGCAGTGTCGCTGAAATGACATCGGGCATGCCATGCTTGCGCAGGAAGCGAACGATCGGCGTCAGCGTCAGCGCCAGCAGGAAAGCCAGAATGACCGGCATGAAGAAGGCGCGGGCGAAGTAAAGCGCGTAGATCGCCATGAGGATGAAGATGCCGACGAGCAGCGAACGCATCAGATGCGCATCCGCCCGCGCCTCGACGCGCGGATCCGGGCTTTCGGCAGCGCTTGCGCCCGAAGCGTCGGGTTCGGCTTTCATTCTGACCCTCGGCGGCACACCGCGATTGGTGCAGACCGTTGGCGAAAACGCCTCTGTCGCTTCAAGGTTCCGTTAGCCGGCGTCACCGGCAAGGCCGCCTCGCGGCCTTGCCAATGAATCAGGTGACTGGGAATCAGGCAACCGGCGCCGCCACGGCGGGAACGGCCTTCGCAGTTCCCGGCGCACGATCGGCGCCACTTTGGTGCCGTAGAGTTCGATGGCCTTCATCACCTTGGCGTGCGGCATGGTGCCGATCGCCATTTGCAGCAGGAAGCGGTCGTTGCCGAATATCCTGTGCTGGGCAACGATCTTCTCGGCCACCTGTTCTGGATTGCCGACGAACAGCGCGCCGTTTGGGCCGCGCGATTGGTCGAAATGCGCCCGCGATGTCGGCCCCCAGCCGCGCTCGCGGCCGATGCGGTTCATCACCTCGGCCTGCGGCCCGTAAAAATCGTCGGCTGCCTGGTCCGTGCTGTCGGCAATGAAGCCGTGCACGTTGAGACTGGTGGCAAGGCTTGCCGGATCGTTGCCGGCGCGCCTGGCTGCATCCCTGTAGATGTCGAACAGCGGTGCGAACCGCGCCGGCTCGCCACCGATGATCGCCAGTGCCAGCGGCAACCCGAGCACGCCCGCGCGGGCGACGGATTGCGGTGTTCCACCGACGGCGATCCAGATCGGCAATTTGTCCTGCAAGGGCCGCGGGTAGACGCCGCGGTCGTTGATCGGCGCGCGCAGACTGCCCGACCAGGTCACCTTGACATGATCGCGGATGGCGAGCAGCAGGTCGAGCTTCTCGGCGAAGAGCTCGTCATAATCTTCGAGATTGTAGCCGAACAGCGGAAAGGACTCGATGAACGAGCCGCGCCCGGCCATGATCTCGGCACGGCCGCCGGACAGAAGATCGAGGGTGGCAAACTGCTGGAAGACGCGCACCGGATCGTCGGAGGACAGCACGGTGACAGCGCTGGTCAGCCTTATGCGCTTGGTCCGTTCGGCCGCCGCCGCCAGCGCCACCGCCGGAGCCGAGGCAGCATAGTCGGGACGGTGGTGCTCGCCGAGACCAAAGACGTCCAGCCCGACCTGGTCGGCGAGCTCGATCTCCTCGATCAAATTGCGCAACCGCTCATGCGCACCGATCGCACCGGGACCCGGTTCCGGGCTGACGTCGGCGAAGGTGTAGAGACCGAGTTCCATAGTGTGTCATCTCAGCGTTTTGTCTTGGCGCTACACGTAGCGATCAGTCCGCCGCCCCGCCAGATGCCTGGATGGTGAACAGTGCGGGTGCCTTTCAGCCGAATTCAATCGAAATGGCGTCTCCCGGCTGCAACAGATCAGAATTTCATGGCTGGCATACCGTTTTGGCGCTTGAACTCTCGGTTTTCGCGCGTATGTAAGCGTCGCAAATTGACTTCAGGGAAGTGGACTTGGCTATCTATAGGGAAAAAGACGTTTTCGAGCGGCGCAATGCCGCAAACGAGGCAAAGAAGGCGCTTCTGGAGCGCTTCAAGGCAAAGCCGGCGGCAGATGATCCAGCGGTGCTGGCACGACAGGCCGAGCGCAAGGCAATCCTCGAGGCCCGCGCTATACGTGAGGCCGAAAAGGCCAGGCTGAAGCAGGAAAAGCTGGCGCGCGAAGCGGCCGAAAAGGCCGAGCGCGAGGCAGCTGCCGAAGCGGCACGCATCGCCGCGGAAGAAGCCGCACAGGCCGAAGCGAAGATCCGGGAAGCTGAAGAGAACGAGCGCATCGCCCGTTTTCTTGCCGACGAGGCCGAACGCAAGGCCAAGCGTGACGCACGCTATGCCGCGCGCAAGCAGCGCACCGGCAGGACGCCGCCCGGCTTCTCCGCGCGATAGCGCCTTCCGGCACTGATCAGCCGAATTCAAGAATCAGGGCCGCCTTGCAGCGGCCCCGAACGCGTTCGTCTGTCAGAATCGGCTAAGCCGCGAGCTTCAGTCCCATGATGCCGCAGACGATTAGCGCGATGCAGGCCAGCCTGATCGCCGTCGCTGGCTCGCCGAGCAGCCATATCCCCAACAGCGCCGTGCCGATGCCGGTCCACACCGCGTAAGCGGTGCCGACCGCCAACGCCTTCAGCGCCAGGCCGAGCAAGGTCAGGCTGACGATCATCGAGGCAACCGTCAGGACGGTTGGCAGCGGCTTCGAGAATCCGTCGGTGTATTTGAGGCCGATCGCCCAGCCGATCTCGAACAGGCCGGCGAGGAACAGGAAAACCGACGACATCGGAACGCTCCGTTTCGATGGCTTTCGGCCGATTTCTTGAAAAGCGCAAAAATTGCCTTCGCCGCATCCAAGGGGATGCGCGTGAGCTTAATGAACAATCATACCGGCCGCGTTTGCGGCCGGTCGAAATAAGCCGGTAGCTGCGGCTCTACTTGTCCTTCAGCTTCATCGCCTTCACCGGCGGTGCCTTCAGGGCCGGCGCCGGAGCCGGTTTCTTCGCGTCCTTCTTCGGCTTGCGGGCCTCCTTGCCTGCCTTCATCGCACCCTTAGCCATGATTCGTTCCTCCAGTTGATATCTGGCGAAGTGAAACAAGAGAAAACGTTCGACTGCAAGAGGCCGCTGCCGTGCAGTCGCCTGGCCGATGGGCTGTCAACCGGTTTCTAATTCCCTCGTAAACCGCAGCGGTCCGTGCCATGGTCTTCTTCGCACTGCAGCATCAGCCCTCGCGTTTCGCCAGCT
Source organism: Mesorhizobium sp. M1365 (assembly GCF_040317865.1). Classification (NCBI taxonomy): domain Bacteria; kingdom Pseudomonadati; phylum Pseudomonadota; class Alphaproteobacteria; order Hyphomicrobiales; family Phyllobacteriaceae; genus Mesorhizobium; species Mesorhizobium sp. M1365. The sequence continues at coordinate 121,073 of NZ_JAMYLG010000006.1, read as the reverse complement.
GATGATCAGGCAGGCCGGTCAGGACGACAATGCGGATCCACATCGGTTGCCAGATGAGCTTCGACTTCCCGCAGGAAACACCGCTGATCGCGATGCTAAATGTCCATTATTCGCGCGCATCCGATCTTGAGCGGCCGGACTTCCTGACGTCGAACCCGCCGGTGCCGATCGAGAGCTACCGCGACAGTTTCGGCAATTGGTGCAACCGTTTCGTTGCGCCGGCCGGGCGCTTTGCGTTCGGCACGGACGCGGTGATCCGCGACCCCGGCTCCTTCGAGACGCGCGAGCTGACGGCGTGGCAGCACGAGGTGCGCGATCTGCCGTCGGAGACGCTGCTGTTCCTGCTGCCCAGCCGCTATTGCGAGAGCGACGTGCTGTCGAATGAAGCGTGGCGGCTGTTCGGCAGCACCCCGCTCGGCATTCCGCGCGTCCAGGCGGTCTGCGACTTCGTCCATAACCACATCGTCTTCAACTATTTCAATGCGCGGCCGACGCGCACCGCCGCCGAGGCCTATCGCGAGCAGAGTGGTGTATGCCGCGACTTTGCTCATCTCGCTGTCGCCTTCTGCCGCGCCCTGAACATTCCGACCCGCTACTGCACCGGCTATATCAGTGATATCGGCCTGCCAAAGCCGTGGTCGGACATGGATTTCGCCGCCTGGATGGAAGTCTATCTCGGCGGCCGCTGGCAAGCGTTCGACCCGCGCAACAACGCGCCGCGCATCGGCCGCATCCTGATTGCCTCCGGACGCGATGCCGCCGATGTGCCGCTGACCCACATTTTTGGGCCGGGCGCGCTGGCTGGCTTCAAGGTCTGGACGGACGAGGTCGTCGAATAGCCCCGCGCCGCCCTTTTGAACAACTGACCTTGTGAACAACTGGGCACTTCGGGCGTTGTGGGGGACTGTGGAGCGTGGGCGGGCGCTCCGCCAATCTCGGTGCATCAACCAAGGCAGCACACCATGGCGGCGCATGGCGGGTCAAAAAAAGTGATCTATGCGGCGCTCGCCGGAAATCTTGCGATCGCACTGACCAAATTTGCCGCTGCCTTGTTCACGGGCAGCTCGGCAATGCTCTCGGAATGCGTCCACTCGCTCGTCGATACCGGCAATGGCAGCCTGCTGCTTTACGGCATGCACCGTGCCGCCCGGCCGGCCGACCGCACGCATCCGCTCGGCCATGGCCGCGAGCTGTACTTCTGGAGCTTCATCGTCGCGCTCCTCGTCTTTGCACTGGGTGCCGGCATATCGTTCTACGAAGGCGTGACGCACATCATGGCGCCGGAGCCGATCGCCAACGCCAAGGTGAACTACGCTGTCCTTGGCCTTTCCTTCCTCTTCGAAGGCACCTCTTGGCTGGTGGCGCTGAAGGAATTCCGCCACCAAAAAGGCAGCCACGGCTGGCTTGAGGCGGTGCAGCTCAGCAAGGATCCGAGTGTCTACACCGTACTCTTCGAGGACAGCGCGGCACTTCTCGGCCTCGTTGTCGCCTTCGCCGGGATATTGGCGGCGGAATTGCTGGACATGCCGAAGCTCGACGGCGCCGCGTCGATCGGCATCGCGCTGATCCTGGGCGCGACCGCGATCTTCCTGGCGCGAGAAAGCAAGAGCCTGCTGCTCGGCGAGCCGGCCTCGCCCGAGGTGCAAACAGAGGTGCTGGCCATCATCCAGCAGGACCCGGCGGTGCAACGGGCAAATGGCGTGCTGACGCTGCATATGGGTCCGCAGGAGATCGTCGCCGCTTTGAGCATCGAGTTCGAGGATCATTTGTCGGCGCCGGAGATAGAGACCTGTGTCGAGCGCCTCGAGACGCGGCTGAAGGCGGAGATGCCGGAGGTGACGCGGCTGTTCGTCAAGCCGCAGACCACCGGCACCTGGGAACGCCGGAGCAAGGCCTTGGCGGGGGCATCCGGACAAGAACCGGCCTAAGGAAAATGGCTTGAGGAAATCGATGCGCCATCGGGCAGTCCCGGCTATGATCGCAGGCAAAAGCTCCAGGAGGAACGAAGATGAAAATCGACGGCGCGTGTCATTGTGGCGCTATCACTTACGAGGCCGAAGTCGATCCGGAAAAGACCACCATTTGTCACTGCATCGATTGTCAGAAGCTAACCGGAACGGCTTTTCGCGTCACCGTGCCGGCGTCCGAGGACAATTACAGGATCACCAAGGGCACGCCGAAGATCTATATCAAGACCGGTTCGAGTGGCGCCAAGCGCGCCCAGGCATTTTGCGGTGAGTGCGGCTCGCATCTCTACGCCACGTCGGCGGGCGAGGGACCGAAGGTTTACGGTATCAGGGTCGGCACGGCACGGCAGCGCGAGCAACTGGTGCCGAGAAAGCAGATCTGGCACCGCTCGGCGCTGCATTGGCTGCCGGAATTCGAAGGCACAACCATCATCGAGGAGCAGTAGCGCCAGACCCGGGCGAAGCCTCCGGTTCCGGCGTAGCTCTCAATCGTCGCCTTCGACGACCCTTAGTCTCAACTGCCCGGTTTTCGAATCGGCGACGCGCGGGCTGCTTTCCGCTTTTGCTCCGCTGCCATTCGAACCAGCGGTGTCCTCCGCCGGCTGCACGCCAAACTCCAGCGCCTCGATCTTTTGTCCGCGCCTGGTCACCTTCGATGTCGAGACCAGGATGTCCTCGATATCCTTGGCCGATTGGCCGAAATGCGTCTGCAATTTGCGCACCCGCTCGTCGAGCCGGGAGACGTCTTCCATCAGCCGGATGACCTCGCCCTGGATCAAGTGCGCCTGCTCGCGCATGCGCGCATCCTTGAGGATCGCCTGGATGACCTGGATCGACAGCATCAAAAGCGATGGCGAGACGATGACGATCCGCGATCGATGCGCCTTCTGGACAACGGCCTCGAAATTCTCGTGGATTTCGGCGAACACCGATTCCGAAGGCACGAACATGAAGGCGGTGTCCTGCGTCTCGCCCTGGATCAGGTATTTTTCGGAAATATCCCGGACATGCACCTCGATGTCGCGGCGGAAAGCCTGTGCGGCGGACTTCTGCAGGTCGGCGCCTTCGGCGGCACGGATGGCATTCCACGCCTCGAGCGGAAACTTTGCGTCGATGGCAAGCGACGGCGCGCCGTTCGGCATCTTTACCAGGCAGTCGGGCCGGCTGCCATTCGACAAGGTCGCCTGGAATTCATAAGCGCCGTGCGGCAATCCGTCGGCGACGATGGCTTCCATACGCGACTGGCCGAAGGCGCCGCGCGTCTGCTTGTTGGAAAGGATCGCCTGCAATTGCACGACCTGGCCGGCCAGCGACTGGATGTTGCCTTGCGCAATATCGATGACCGCCAGCCGTTCCTGCAGCTTGGCGAGGCTCTCATGCGTCGATCTCGTCTGCTCGGTCATGGTCTGGCCCAGGCGGCCGGTCATGGCATCGAGACGCTGGCCGATCGACTGTGTCAGTTCCGCCTGGCGCGCCCCGAACACTTCGGCGATGGCGCCCATGCGGCCCTGCATTTCCGCTTGGGATTGCAGAATGCCGGCCATCCGCACCTCGGCGTCGCGGGCGTGGTCGGCGGCTTCGGCGGCCGCCACTGCACGCGCCTTGGCCGATCGCCAGAGCGCAACGACGAGCGCCACGAACAGTCCAAGGAACAGCATTGCGCCGAAACCCAGGGCATGGCCGAGCGTGATCGTGGTGGCGCCTAGGCGGGCGACAGGTTCGGACAGGATGGTGGCCAGATCGTTCATGTCGACAGCATAGATGATTCGGTCTGCCAGCACAGATCAAAACGTGAACGACCCGAAGGCGCCCCGGTTGACGCTTTTCCTGCGAGGTCTTAGGTGAGACGCCATGTCGATCAAGCCGCTTATCATCCTTCCCGATCCCGTCCTGCGTCAGGTTTCAAAACCGGTCGAGCGTGTCGACGGGGATTTGCGCAAACTGGCCGGCGACATGCTGGACACCATGTATGACGCGCCCGGCATCGGCCTCGCAGCGATCCAGGTCGGCGAACCCTTGCGCATGCTGGTGATCGACCTGGCCAAAGAGGACGAGACGCCGGCACCGCACGTCTTCATCAATCCCGAAATCCTCGAAAGCTCCGACCAGCGTTCGGTCTACGAGGAAGGCTGCCTGTCGATCCCGGATTACTATGCCGAGGTCGAGCGTCCGGCGGCGGTGCGGGTGAAGTTTCTCGACCGCGACGGCAAGCTGCAGGAGATCGAGGCCGAGGGGCTGATGGCGACCTGCCTGCAGCATGAAATCGACCACCTCAACGGCGTGCTGTTCATCGATTACATCTCCAAGCTGAAGCGCGACATGGTGGTCAAGAAATTCAAGAAGCTCGCCAGGGACAAGGCGCCGGGCAAGATGGTGGGGTAGGCGTCGACGAATGCCCCTGCGTGTCATCTTCATGGGTACGCCCGAATTCTCCGTGCCGACGCTGCGGGCGATTGCCGGGGCCGGGCACGAGTTGGCAGCCGTCTACACGCAGCCGCCGCGCGCCGGCGGCCGGCGCGGGCTCGAACTGACGCCGTCGCCGGTGCAGCGCGAGGCGGAGCGGCTTGGCATCGAGGTGCGGTCGCCGGTGTCGCTGAAGGGCGAGGCGGAGCAGGAGGCGTTCCTCGCCTTAGGTGCCGACGTCGCCGTGGTCGTCGCCTACGGGCTGCTCCTCCCCAAACCCATTCTCGAGGCGCCGCGGCTCGGTTGCCTCAACGGCCACGCATCGCTGCTGCCGCGCTGGCGCGGCGCTGCCCCTATCCAGCGCGCCATCATGGCCGGCGATACCGAAACGGGCATGATGGTGATGCGGATGGAGGAAGGCCTCGACACCGGCCCGGTGGCAATGGTTGAAAAATGCGCCATTGGACCCGACATGACGGCCGGCGATCTGCACGATCGGCTGATGGTCTTGGGTGCTTCGCTGATAGTGCAAGCGCTCGAACGGCTGGAGCGGAATACGCTGACATTTACCACACAGGCGGAGGTGGGGGTGACCTACGCCAAGAAAATCGATAAATCGGAGACTCGCATAGACTGGCTGCGACCTGCCGGCGACGTGCACAACCAGATTCGCGGTCTGTCGCCCTTTCCCGGTGCATGGTGCGAGGCCGAAATCGGCGGCCGCGTGGAACGGCTGAAACTGCTTCGCTCGACGCTCTCGCAAGGCGCCGGCGAACCGGGAGGAATTCTCGATGACCGGCTGACAGTCGCCTGCGGGTCAGGCGCGATCAGGCCGGTCGAAGTTCAACGTGCGGGCGCAAGGCCCATTGCCGCGCAGGAGTTTCTGCGCGGCGCCAAGCTCGAAAAAGGAATGAAATTGTCATGAGCATGATGTCCATACGCGCGGCGACGCCGCGGGACCGCGAGGCGATCCGCCTTGTCGAAGAACACGCATTCGGCCAGCAGGCGGAGGCCGGACTGGTCGACGCGCTGGTCACAGGCGGTGATGCCGTCGTCGAACTGGTGGCGGACGAAGACGGGCAAGTGGTCGGCCATATCCTGTTTTCACGGCTTTTCGTGCAGAATGGCGGCAAGAGCTTCCCGGCGGTGGCTTTGGCTCCTTTGGCGGTCGAGCCGTCGTTCCACGGCACCGGCATCGGAGGTGCGCTGGTCCGCGAGGCGCATATCCGCCTGAAGGCTGCTGGCGAGACGCTCGCCGTGGTGCTCGGCGATCCGGCTTACTATGGCCGTTTCGGCTACAGCCGCGCCCGTGCAGCAAAATTCGAGAGCGAGTACCAAAGCGAGGCTTTGCAGGCGCTTGCCTGGGGCGAGGCGCCGGAGACCGGCATGCTGGTCTACGCCTCGGCCTTCGGCTCAGCCCTCGCCGCCTGATTTCGCCTCGATCCGGGAATGCCGCGTTTTCGCCTCGACATCGAATATGACGGCAGTCTCTTCGCCGGCTGGCAGCGCCAGGCCAACCAGCCTTCGGTGCAGCAGGCGATCGAGCGGGCGATCGAGAAGTTCTGTGGCGAGCAGGTTTCGCTGCGCGCCGCCGGCCGCACCGATGCTGGCGTCCATGCGACCGCTCAGGTGGCGCATGTCGATCTGATCAAGGCATGGCCCGGCGACAAGGTGCGCGACGCAGTCAACGCGCATCTGCAAGCGGCCAAGGTGCGCATCGCCATCCTGAAGGCCGCAGTCGTGCCGGATGGCTTCGATGCGCGTTTCTCGGCGATCGGCCGCCATTACCTCTACCGCATCGTCAATCGCCGCGCGCCGGCGGCGCTCGACAAGGGCAAGATCTGGTGGGTACCGAAGCAGCTCGATGCCGGTGCCATGCACGAGGCGGCAAAGGTGCTGGTTGGCCGGCATGATTTCACCACCTTCCGCTCGACCCAGTGCCAAGCCACCAGCCCCATCCGCACGCTCGACCGGCTGGATGTCAGCCGGGCGGGCGATTTCATTGAGGTCCGCGCTTCGGCGCGGTCATTCCTGCACAACCAGGTGCGCTCGATGGTCGGCTCGCTCAAACGTGTCGGCGAAGGCGGCTGGAGTGTTGCCGACCTCAAGGCGGCGCTTGAGGCGCGCGACCGTGCGGCCTGCGGTCAGGTGGCGCCGCCCGACGGGCTGTTTCTCGTCGGCGTCGATTATCCGACGCCTGGCTGATCCGGAACGCTGATCCCGAGCAGCGCCTGCAGGCCGAACAGGACGATCAGCGACGCCACGAACATGCCGGCAAAAACGGCGCTGCCGGCGGCCGCACCCCTGCCGATCGCAACGTTGGTCATCCGCCAGGTCAAGACCATCGACAGCGCGAACAACAGCAGCGACACCAGTCCGGAGACTTCGTTGGCCGATGTCAGGAAAAGCCGGATCAACGCCGATGGCAGCATCATCCAGGCGATGATCGCCGAGGCCCAATTGCTGGCCACGACATAATGGACGAAACGGCCGCCGACGCCGACCCGCGGCGCCACCAGGGCGAGGCCTATGAGCGGCAGCACCCAGGCCCCGATATCGACGGTTGCCAGGCGGATCAACATGCTGAAACGGCCGACGAATGCGTTGGGATCGCCGATTTCGTTGGCAATACCGACCCAGCCGACGATCAGTGCCGGCGCCGCGACGACGATGGCAAAAAAGGAGTTCCAGAAACCGTCCGCCGAAAGGTCGAGCAGGCGAAATCCGTCGGCTTTGCCGAGCATCAGCCGCCAGGCACCGGCAAGCGAAGCGTAGGTTTCATCCGCTGAAAGCATCACTAGGATATGTCCTGCGCAAACCAGTCTTCAACGAAGCGCAGATAAATCTGCGTCAGCGTCTCGAGGTCGGCAATCGCCACGCGTTCGTCGACCATGTGCATGGTCTTGCCGACCAGTCCGAATTCGACCACCGGACAATAATCCTTGATGAAGCGGGCATCGGAGGTGCCGCCGGAGGTGGAGAGCGCCGGCTTCCTGCCGGTCACCGCCTTGATCGAGCCGCCAAGCGTCTCGATCAACCTGTCGTCGCGTGTCAGGAAAACGTGGCTCGGTCCGTCGCGCCAGACGATCTCGTAGTCGACCGGCGTCTTCTTGCCGGCGCGGTATTTCTTGCGTTTCGCCGCCCGGTCGAGGCGGTTGTGGATCTCGGCCTGGATCGTCTCGGCGGTCCATGTGTCGTTGAAGCGGATATTAAAGGTAGCCGCCGCCTTCGCCGGGATGACGTTGGTGGCAGGATTGCCGACATCGATGGAGGTCACCTCAAGATTGGTCGGCTGGAAATCCCTTGTTCCGTTGTCGAAGACGGGGTGAAGCAAGGCGTCGACCAGCGTCACAAGGCCGCGCACCGGGTTGTCGGCTAGCTGCGGATAGGCGGCGTGGCCCTGGCGGCCGTTGACGACGACCGTGCCGGAGAGCGAGCCGCGCCGGCCGATCTTGATCATATCGCCGAGCGCATCGGGATTGGTCGGCTCGCCGACGATCGCAGCATGCCATTTCTCGCCCTTGGCAGCCGCCCATTCGAGCAGTTTCGTCGTGCCGTTGATCGCCGGCCCTTCCTCGTCGCCGGTGATCAGCAGCGAGACCGACCCCTTCGGGCCGCCCTTCTGCGCGATATGTCGCGCTACCGCCGCGACGAAACAAGCAATGCCGCCCTTCATGTCGACGGCGCCGCGGCCGAACATCTCGCCATTGGCGATCTCGGCGCCAAAGGGTGGGTGCGTCCAGGCTGTTTCATCGCCCACCGGCACCACATCGGTATGGCCGGCAAACATCAGATGCGGGCCGTTGCCGGAACGCCGCGCGTAAAGGTTCTCTATGTCAGGTGTGCCGGTTTCGGAAAACACCGGGCGCTCGACGGCAAAGCCGAGCGGCTTCAACATTTCTTCCAGCGCGCTCAGCGCACTGCCTTCGGCGGGCGTCACGGAAGCGCAGCGGATGAGAGCAGCCAGATTTCTGGTCGGATCGGTAGGCAGCGTCATGGGCAAAAGCGATAGTCGAAAGCGCAAGGCCTGTCACGGCCAGACATAAGGGCCAGCCATGCCGCCGACATTATGGTTTTCATGCCGTATAAGTTGCGGCAAGGCCTCTCGACCAAGGCAGGGCCATCGCATGATCACGCATGGCAGGACGATCGTAATCGCCGGTGCCGGCAGTATCGGGTGCTACGCCGGCGGCTGCCTGACACTTGCCGGGCGAAAGGTGGTTCTGCTGGCGCGGCCTCGCATCGAGAAGGCGCTGCAAAAAGGTGGATTGCGCATCACCGACCGTGATGGCCGCGACCGATCCGTCAAGCCGGAGGCATTGTCGGTCACCGCCGATCCGGCCGCGGCATTCCCCGGTGCCGATGTCATCCTGGCAACGGTCAAGAGCGGCGCGACGCAGGACATGGCCGGGCTTATTGCGGCCCATGCCCGACCGGATGCGGTGATACTCAGTCTGCAGAACGGCGTCGACAATGCCGATAAATTGCGAGCCCATCTCACCGCCCGGCGGGTGCTCGCCGGCATGGTGCCGTTCAACGTGGTCCAATCGGCGGAGGGCGAATTGCCGCTTCGCCTGCACCGCGCCAGCGGCGGCAAGGTGATGATCGAACAGGGCGCGACAGGGCTTGACGAACTGCTCGACGTCGAGGGCTTTGCCGTCGCCACGCATGGTGACATCGAAGCGGTGCTATGGGGCAAGCTGCTGCTCAACCTCAACAACGCGCTGGTGGCGCTTTCCGGCCTGCCGCTGGCGGCAGAGCTTGCCGATCGCCGCTGGCGGCTGATCCTGGCCGGCCAGATCGACGAAGCGTTGGCGGCAATGACGGCAACAGGCATCGAACCCGCTCGCATCGCCGGCCTGCGTCCCGCGCTGCTGCCGAAAGTGCTTCGCCTGCCCGACTGGCTGTTCAAGTTCTTGGCGCGGCGGATGCTCGCCATCGATCCGGCCGCGCGTTCGTCGATGTGGGACGACCTTCAGCGCCGCCGGCCGACGGAGATCGGCGAACTGCAAGGCGCGGTCCTGCGTTTGGCCGAAAACGCCGGCACGCCGGCACCTTTGCTGAAGCGCGTGACGGCACTGGTGCGCGCGGCCGAGCAGGAGAGGCGCGGATCGCCCTGCCTGTCGCCGGAAGCCGTTGTCGCGTCCGTCAGATCGTAGCCCGCACAGGCGCCCAGTAACGGCCCTTGCCGGTGCGCTTGGCTTCGTACAGCGCATGGTCGGAACAGGTGAGCAGGATTTCCGGATCGCCGCCGTCGGCGGGTGCGAAGGCGCTGCCGACGCTCAAGCCGACATGGATGGCGGAACCGACCCCGAGGTCGAAAGGCACCGAGACCTTTTCGATGGCCCGCTTTGCCAGGTAGGTGGCCTCGATCTCCGAGGTTGCGGGCAAAAGGATGACGAATTCATCGCCGCCAATGCGGAAGACCACGTCCCCCGGACGGAAGCCGCGCTTCAATCGTTCGGCCACCTTGCGCAGCAGCACGTCGCCGACGGCGTGGCCAAAACGGTCGTTGACCTGTTTGAAACCGTCGAGATCCATGCTGAGCACTGCAAACGGCTTGCCGCCATTGGCGGCCGGCGCCGCAAGGTCGCGGCACATGTCGCGCAATTTCTCCTGCAGGAAGATGCGGTTTGGCAGGCCGGTCAGCGCGTCCTTGATGGCCAGGTCGCGATTGTCCAGTTCGGCGCGGATCATGCGGGCATTGATTGCGTGGTTCTGAAGCAGCACGATGATGACGCCGACCACATAGAACGGCGTTTGAATTCCGACGATCGGCATTCCGGGCGCCGCAGAAAACAATGCGCCGACCACGTAAGGCAGGCTTACGGCCAACATGACGAATATGGCGAAGCGCGGGGTCGCCGCATTGCGTGACGACACCACGCCGACGACGCCTGCGACATTCAAGGCGGCAAGTACGGAAAGCGCCATATTCCCGCTGGCAACACAGCCATAGCAGCCGAGGCCGAAAACGACCGACCAGACGCCGCTGGCTGCCATCAGGCCCGCCAGCGGCCCTTTCGAGCCGCGCCTGCGGGCCTGCTCGCATTCCCGCATCAGCAGAACGCGGACGGTGAAAAGCATCAGGTCGGCGGCAATCCAGGCGTAGGGCCACCAATCCCCGGTGGCAAGAGCGGCGCTGACTGCAACCAACAGAACGCTGATGGTGCCGAACAGGACTGCGAATTTGCGGTCGAAGGTGGTGTCGAGAAGCCGGGCGCGGACAGCTTCCGGTTCCAATTTCATCGGCGAACAGAACCAGGCAAACAGGCGAGCGGCGGCGCTCCACGTTTTGCGCGGCTCCTTGGTGATCAGGGATAGGTCGCTTGCCAGTCGAGCGCTCCGTGCCGGTCGACACAGTCTTCGCCGGCATGCTGGGCCAGGGTGATTAACATTCGCTTAGAGCATCCGGCGCAAACCGGGCTTTCGGAACTCCCCGCTCCGCCGCTCTGGAGCAATTCCAGGAAAAGTGTGAAGCGGTTTTCCGTCCGGAATTGCGTCAAAACAAAAAAGATAGAGCGGTTCGGCGTTTCTGCGAAACGATGAACCGTTCTAGCCGATCTGCCGCCGGGTCGCCGGTTTTAGCTTGCCGGCCCCGGTCGTCTGCGGACTGCAGGCCGACGCGGCGGACCCGGCTCGGGATCGGTCTTCGCCGCACGTGCCGGCTGCCCATGAGGGGTTTCGATCAGCGTGATCTTCTGCCAGATCTTTCGCGAGAGGTTCGAAGCCAGGTTCTCGATGTCGTTGACGCCGTCGATGACCACGGCGTCATTCACCGACTGCGCGAACAGCGCGGCGATCTTGCCGGTGATCGACAGCATTTCGGAGCAGTAGTCGAGATAGCGGGCAAGGTCGGCGGCGTTGGTGATGCGGGCTGGCGAATGCGCAGTCGGCTTGAAACTGGCTGAAAGTGCGGCGGGATCCTTGGTCAGCTGGTGCATGTCGATGACGTGGATCAGCGAACGCAATCCGTGGAGCTGGCGAAACACCCGCTTGCGCTTGATCCGCTCCTCGGAGCGGATCAAGGCCAGAAAGCCCAGCACCGCGAGGATGATCATGTTGAGGGAGGCTTCGATGCCTTGCACCGACTGGAAGGCATCGTGGTTTCCCGAGATGCGGCCGAGCGGTAGGATTGTGCCGACGAACAGGAACATCAGCGCTCCGACGACGAAGGCGGCGATGATGAGGCCGCGCAGCCACCAGATCGGCGCCTCCAGCGCCTTGGCTGCCTTTGCCAGATCGCGCGACAGCGACACGAGCTCGGCGGCGACGCCGCGCAAGCCTGCATCGGGAAAGCGCTCGGCGACGCGCCCTTCCAGCCGTTCGGCGGTTTCGAGGATCAGTTTCGGATCAAGCGAGCGGTAGCGCATGACGAAATGTCCGATCGGTGCTCAGGGTTCGGCCGGGGCGTTGGTGCGCTTGCCGTAGCGGTTGGGGCCGGGTTGCCCTGGAAACAGGCAAAGCACGAGGAAAGCGATGATCGAGACAACCGGCACGAACAGCACCAGCGCCGCAACGCCCGGCTTGTCGAGGTCGTGCAACCGCTTGACCGCCAGCACCACGTTCGACCAAAGCGAGGCAATGAAGGCGATGAAGAAAATGAACGACCACATGTTGCTCTCGGTGGTGCCCTCCGGCACCAGCGTGAAACGGTAGAGCGGGAAGGCCTGTATGATGGCCACCAGCAGTCCTCCAAGAAAATAGGCCGCGCGGCTGACGCGGCCCGAAGCTTTGAAGAAAAGCCAGATGAGGTCGGATCTTTCAGGCAAGCGAATTCCGTCCGTATTCGTTGAGAAACATCAATCGCGAAGCAATTCGTTGATCGAGGTCTTGGACCGGGTCCTGGCGTCGACCCGCTTGACGATGACGGCGCAGTAGAGGCTGGGGCCGGGCTCGTTGTTTGGAAAAGGCTTGCCCGGCAGCGAGCCGGCGACGACGACGGAATTAGGCGGCACCTCGCCGTAGAAGATCTCGCCGGTGGCACGGTCGACGATCTTGGTCGACTGGCCGATGAAGACGCCCATGCCGAGCACCGAGCCTTCGCGAACGATGCAGCCTTCGACCACTTCGGAACGGGCGCCGATGAAGCAATTGTCCTCGATGATGGTTGGGCCGGCCTGCATCGGCTCCAGCACACCGCCGATGCCGACGCCGCCTGACAGATGCACATTCTTGCCGATCTGGGCACAGGAGCCGACCGAAGCCCAGGTGTCGACCATGGTGCCGCTGTCGACATAGGCGCCGACATTGACGAAGGACGGCATCAGCACGGCGCCGGGCGCGACGTAGGCGGAGCGGCGCACGATCGACGACGGCACGGCGCGGAAGCCCGCCTTCTCGAAATCGACGGCGCTCCAGCCGTCGAATTTTGAGGGCACCTTGTCCCACCATACCGCCTGACCGGGACCGCCCTCTATGATCTCCATCGGGGTGAGCCGGAAGGACAGCAGCACCGCTTTTTTCAGCCACTGGTTGACGTGCCATTTGCCGTCGGCCTGCCGCTCGGCGACGCGTGCGACGCCCCGGTCGAGCAGGTCGAGCGCCGATTGGATGGCCTCGCGCGTCTCGCCGCGGGTTGCGGTCGAAATCGTGTCGCGTTCCTCGAAGGCGTTCTCGATAATCTCCTCGAGGCTCGCGAGATCGGGCTTCGACATGAATTCGCTCCATTACCAAGCTGTTAAGGGCCGGCGCCTTAACCTGTTTGAAAGTCGCGCGGACCCTATGTGAAGGCTTGGGGAGGGTCAATCGCGGCAGCGTCACGGGACGGCGCAGGTGAATGATTGGACGGGTAAAGCAAATATGACTCCCATGGAAAAGGCGGGATGGACGCCGCTGCCGCATTCGGACGAGGATCTGGAGCGGTCGAGAAGCGTGCCGGACACGCCGCAAACGCGCGCGGAGACATATCGGCTGGCCTGGAACGATCCCGATTTCATGACGCGGCGCGAGTTGCGTGCGGTCAGACTGCAGCTCGAACTGCTTAAACCGGAGATGATCCTGGCCGAGCGCGGCATCCAATCGACCGTCATCCTGTTCGGCGGCGCCCGCATTCCCGAGCCCGGCGGCGAAGCCTGGGCGGCCAAGAATGAGACGCAGAAGAAGAACCTCGAGCAAAACAGCAAATATTACGAGGAGGCGCGCAAATTCGCCCGCCTCTGCTCACAGCAGTCGGCCACCTCGTACTATCGCGAATTCGTCGTGGTGACCGGCGGCGGGCCGGGTGTCATGGAGGCCGGCAATCGTGGCGCCGACGATGTTGGCGCGCCGTCGATCGGTCTCAATATCGTGCTGCCACACGAGCAGGCGCCAAACGCCTACGTGACGCCGGAACTCTGCTTCAACTTCCACTATTTCGCGGTCCGCAAGATGCATTTCGTCATGCGTGCCAAGGCCGTTGCGGTGTTTCCAGGCGGCTTCGGCACGATGGACGAGTTCTTCGAGACGCTGACCCTGATCCAGACCGGCCGCATGGAACGCGTGCCGGTCATTCTGTTCGGCAAGGCTTTCTGGGCAAAGGCGATCGACCTCGATTTCCTCGCCGAGCAAGGCACGATCACACCCGGCGATCAGGATATCATCGATTTCGTCGACACCGCTGACGAGGCCTGGGGGATCGTCAGCCGCTTCTATAAACTTTGACATGCAAGCAAGGACTTGAAGCGCGCCGGCTGCCTCAAGCAGGGACTTCCACGATCGCCGTGAGAAAGCTGGCGAGGTCGTCGGTGACGAAGTCCACATCGTCCTCGTTGGCCGGGTCGCGTTCCCAGATTTCCGAGAAGGTCGGCTCGAAATTGCGCGGCACCACCAGCACCGTAGTCATGCCCAGCGATTTCGGCACCGACAGGTTGCGGGCAAGATCTTCGAACATCACCGCATTTTGTCCGGTAACGGCGTGGAGTTCGGCAAATTTCTCATAGGATTGCCGCGCCGGCTTCGGGTTCAGTCCGGCTGCGACGATATCGAAAATATCATCGAAATGCTCGAGAATGCCCAACTGCCGCGCGGTGCGTTCGGCATGCCGGCGATCCCCGTTGGTGAAGATGAATTTACGGCCGGGAAGCTGGCGAATGGCGGTGCCTAGGACGGGATCTGGAACCAGCCAGGAATAATCGATGTCGTGCACTTTCTCGAGAAAATCGTCGGGGTCGATGCCGTGGCGCGTCATCAATCCGTTCAGCGTCGTGCCATATTCGCGGTAGAGCTCCTTTTGCAGCTTGCGTGCTTCCTCGCGCGGCAGCGTCAGCAATTCTCCGACGTAGGCGGTCATCTTCACATCGATCTGCGAGAACAGATTCGAATGATGCGGATAAAGCGTGTTGTCGAGATCGAACACCCAGTCGGTGACATGGGCAAAGCGGGCGGGGTCGGGAAGTGTCGTCATACGTCCTTATGGCACGAAACGATCTTTCTAACAGGAGGTTTATCCACAACCTATGCGCGCCCTGGGTGGTAAAAATGGCGCCATGATTAAAATCTTAAGCATCGCCGAAAGGTGACATTCAGCGCTTTGCTGGAACCAAGACGGACCAGTGGGAGCAAGCGATGAATCGCATATTTCTAAAGTCTGCCGCCATCGCTTTCGCCTCCGTCGCGGTCTCGCTTTTGCTGACGCTGATCGTCGTGCCGGCAATGGGGTTTCCGATCAATCGCACCATCTGGCTGACATCCACCGTGTGCCCGCTCGCGCTGGCCTGGAGCGTCGGCGCCTATACGTTCTGGCAGGGCGAAAGGTTGCAGACCGCGCATCGCGAGCTCGCCCGCGCCCATGCCCAACTCGCCGCCGCGCACAGGCGCTTGGCGGAAAAGGCGAGCCGCGACGACATGACCGGCATGCTCAACCGCGAAAGTTTCTTTGCCGCTCTCGACGGCTCCCGGCGCAAATCCGATCGCGGGGCATTGCTGATCGTCGATGCCGACCATTTCAAGACCATCAACGACAGCTACGGCCATCTGATCGGCGACGATGCGCTGCTCCTGATTGCAAACGCGATAGAGCGTGGCGTGCGCAGCGGCGACGTGCTTGGCCGCATCGGCGGCGAGGAATTCTGCGCCCTTCTGATTGGTGCCACCGAACACGAGGCCAGGCGCATCGCCGAGCGCATCCGCCGTGAAGTCGAGCGTATCCGTTTCCGGCCCGTCGACGAACGAACGGTTCCGCTGACAGTCAGTATTGGCGGCATCACCTGCGGCAGAGACGCCGCAGTGTCGGAGCTAATGCGCGCCGCCGACCAGCGGCTCTACGAGGTCAAGCATCGCGGCCGTAATCTGTCGATCATCGACCGCGATATTTCCGAAGCCGCCTGAGCTCGGCCCTAAGCCTTCTGCTGCATTCAACCGCGCCGCTGCCAGACTGTCAAAATCCGAAGATGGCGATGCGGAACAGCAGGGCGGCCGCCGCCACCGCCACCAGAGCGATGCCAAGGCCAATGGGAGAGCCCCAGCCATACCACTCCATCGCCAGCTTGGCATATTTGAACTCCTCGGCCGGTGTGAGTGGCCCGCGCGGCTGGGTCTGATTCATGTTTCACTCCTTGCAGGCTGCGACAGGCCTTGCCTTGCGCCTGATGCAGCATATTACTATAATAGCCATAATGTTAGGCAGTGTGATAGTTAGATGATCGAAATAAATTCGTCAAGCATGAATCGGGCCGACATGAAGACCGCCATCAGCCTTGCCATTATGGGCTGGCAGGACGCGACGCAGGCTTATGACGAGGCAGTGGGCGATAGGCTTGGGCTGAGTATGGCGGAACGCCATTGCCTGGCGCTGCTCTATGGCGGCCCGCGATCGGCTGGCGAGGTCGCGGCCGCAACAGGGTTGACGCCGGCCGCGGTCACCGCGCTGATCGACCGGCTGGAGGCACGCGGCCTGCTGACACGAACGCGCAGCCTTGAGGACAGGCGCAAGGTGGTCATAGAGGCGACGGAACTCACACGAGAACTATCGACGCGCTATTATGGCGCGATCGCGCAGGAGGGGGAAAAGGTGATCGCCACATTCAGCGACACTGAGCTCGCCACGATCCTGCGCTTCGTTACGGCGTCCCTCGACCTTCAGCGCGACCAGCTGGCCCGGCTGAAGGCCGAGGCGTTGGAATAACCGACAGCCTATAGGCTCGCCGGGTCGAGCGCTGGCTCGCCTTTGCGGCGCGCCACGATCGCCGCAAGATCGGCGGTCTCGAAAGCATCACGCAGGGCGTTGAACGACGGCAGCACGAAATAGGCACGCTGGAACTTGTCGATCTCGTAGCCGGTGCGCATTACGGTTTCCAGGTCGAAGGGGACATGGTGCGCCTCGCCGCCTTCGACCGCGAACTGAAGCTCCGTGAAGGATGACATCAGCCCGGCGCCGAAAGCCTTCAGCGGCTGGCCCGGCTCGCGTATCAGCCCGTATTCGACGGTGTACCAGTAAAGCCTGGTGATCATCTCGTCGCCGCCGAGCGCAATCACGTTATCGGCCTTTTTGCCATACATCTGCATGAAGTCGGCAAAGACCGGCTGCGTCAGGATCGGCACGTGACCGAAGAAATCGTGGAACATGTCGGGCTCGACAATGTAGTCGAGCTCCTTTTGGGTTCGCAGCCAGTTGGTGACCGGGAAGCGGCGGTTGGCGAGGTGGTCGAAGAACGGCTGGGCGGGGATGAGCCCCGGCACAGCGACGATCTCCCAGCCGGTGAGCTTGCGCAGCTTCTCGCTGACCGCACCGAAATCCGGGATCTTGTCGAGAAGGCCGAGCGCCGCAACGCCATCGAGATAGGAATGGTGGGCGAGCTTCCTGGTCAGCTTCGTCTGGCGGTCGCACAGCGTGCGCCACACCGCCTGTTCTTCGTCGCTATAATTGTAGCCCTGCGCCACGGTGAAATCGGCACGGCAGACCGAATAATCGCCGCGAAGGCCTCGCGCCGCGCATTCGCGGGCATAGTCGGCAACGTTCATTGTCATGGCTTGCTCTCCCTGGAAATCATGACCAGCCAATTGCCGGAAATTCTAGCCGGATCGCGCGAGGCAAATCAGCTTTGATGGTGGCTCAAACGCAGGGTTGGAGGTAAAAGGCTGCACGATCGAGCTTTGGGAGAGTGAAAATGCCTCAGTTTGACGAATTCGAGATCAAGATGCTCGACATCCTGCAGCGCGACGGGCGCAAGCCGGTCTCCGAATTGGCGCAGGAGATCGGCCTGTCGACGACACCTTGCGCGCGGCGCTTCGAGGCCCTTCAGCAGGCGGGCATCATAAAGGGCTTCGCTGCGGTGCTCAGCCGCCGCGCCGTCGGTCTGATGGTCGAGGTGTTCATCCAGGTGCGCCTCGTAACCCACAGCGACGGCTCGCCCGAAAACTTTATCGCCGCCGTGCAGCGCATGGACGAGGTGTCGTCGTGCTGGACGATGACTGGAGACTACGATTTCCTGCTGCATGTCATGGTGCCGTCGGTCGACGAACTCAATGCCTTCGTCATGCACCGGCTGATGCGGCTCGAAGGCGTGCGCGACGTACACACGCAGCTTGTGCTGCAGAACATCAAGGGGCCAGGCCATGTCCCGCTTGCACATCTCAGACGATAGGCATTTCTGCGGAAAAGCTGCACACGAACTGCTGAATCGAGCCAATCTCCAGAGCTAGATCGCCGACTACGACATGCGGACCGCCATTGCATAAGGTCCGCCATGAAAATCGTCCTGATCAATCCGCCACATACAGCTATCGGCAGCCGCGTCCCGGACGACCATCTGCCGCCGCTCGGTTTGCTGGCACTGGGCGGTCCGCTGATCGACGCGGGACATCAAGTGCGGCTTGTGGACGCCGAATTCGGGCCGATGGCGCTTGCCACGCTGGTCCGGGACGCCTTGAGCGACCATCCCCACTGCATTCTGATCGGCCATTCCGGCTCGACGTCTGCGCATCCGACAGCCCTGCTGATCGCCGGCATGGTCAAGCACATCGATCCGGCGGCAATCCTGATTTATGGCGGCGTGTTTCCGACCTATCACTGGCGCGACATACTGGCCGAAACGGATGCCTTCGATGTCATCGTTCGTGGCGAGGGCGAGGCGACCATAGTGGCGCTTGCCGAAGCGCTGGAGAAACGCAAGCCGCTGTCGGATGTGGCGGGCATCGCCTTTCCTGACGATTTGCGCCAGCCCTTTGCCACCAAGCCGGCAAGAACGATCGCCAACCTAGACGACTACCGCATCGGCTGGGAACTGATCGATTTCAGTCGCTACAGCTATTGGGGAGGCAAGCGCGCGGTGGTCATGCAGTTCTCGCGAGGCTGTCCGCATCTGTGCAACTATTGCGGCCAGCGCGGCTTCTGGACGCGCTGGCGGCACCGCGACCCCGGGAAGTTCGCGCGGGAGATTGCCTGGCTATACCGCGAGCATGGCGTCGAGCTGATCAACCTTGCCGACGAGAACCCGACGTCGTCCAAAAAAGCCTGGCGCGCCTTTCTCGATGCGATGATCGCCGAGAATGTGCCGGTGCTGATCGTCGGCTCCACCCGCGCCGACGACATCGTCCGCGACGCCGAGAGCCTGCATCTTTATCGCCAGGCCGGCGTCATCCGCTGGCTGCTTGGCATGGAAAACACCGACGAGCAGACGCTTGCATTGATCCGCAAGGGCGGCAGCACCTCATCCGACCGCGAGGCGATACGGCTGCTGCGCCTCAACGGCATCTTGTCGATGGCGACCTGGGTGGCCGGTTTCGAGGACGAAGGCTTGCGCGACCTCTGGCGCGGCTTCCGCCAGCTGATCGCTTATGACCCCGACCAGATCCAGGCGCTCTATGTGACGCCGCATCGCTGGACGCCGTTCTTCAGGATTGCCAGGGACCGCAAGGTGATCCAGCTGGACGCCCGCCTGTGGGACTACAAGCATCAGGTCCTGCGGATGACCCGCCTCAAGCCGTGGATGCTGTTCTTCGCCGTCAAGCTGATCGAACTGGCGGTGCAGTCGCGGCCCAAGGCCTTGGCGCGCATCCTGTTCCACAAGGATCCGGAGCAAAGGCATTCGATGCGCTGGTACACCAGAATGGGCCGCCGCGTCTGGTTTCGCGAAGTCTGGGGCTTTCTGGTCCGCGACCGCCGCCTCAAAAATGGCCCGACGCTCGCCGAATTCTGGGGCGCGCCGCAAGACGAGGAAGAGGAATCGATGGTTGTCGAACGCCTGCCGCGTAAGTCCGTGACCGCTATTTCGCCAAACGCTTGAGCCCCTCAGACACCCGGCCTCACGGCACGATCAGCGTGCCGGCGCCGTGTTCGGTGAACAGCTCGAGCAGCACCGCATGCGGCGTCTTGCCGTTGAGGATGACGACGCCTGCGACGCCGCGCTCGATTGCCTCGATGCAGGTCTCGACTTTGGGGATCATGCCGCCCGAGACCGTGCCATCCTTGATCAGGGCCTTGGCCTCGGCCACGGTCAGCTCGTCGATCAGCTTCTTGTCCTTGTCGAGCACGCCGGGCACGTCGGTAAGGAACAGCAGGCGCGTCGCCTGGCAGGCGCCGGCGATGGCGCCGGCAAAAGTGTCGGCGTTGATGTTGTAGGTATGGCCGTCGCGGCCGGGCGCCACCGGCGCCAGCACCGGGATCATTTCGGACCGCGCCAGGAGGTCGAGCAATGTGCGGTCGACCTCGACAGGCTCACCAACGAAGCCCAGGTCGAGCACCCGTTCGATGTTGGAATCCGGATCGATCATGGTCTTTCGTGCCTTTTCGGCAAACACCATGTTGCCGTCCTTGCCGCACAGGCCGATCGCCCACTCGCCCTCGGCATTGATCAGCGCGACGATCTCCTTGTTGATCGACCCGGCCAGCACCATCTCGACAATCTCGACGGTTTTCTGGTCGGTGACGCGCAAGCCGCCCTCGAATTTGGATTCGATGCCCATCTTGGCGAGCATGGCGCCGATCTGCGGCCCGCCGCCATGCACGACGATCGGGTTGACGCCGGATTGTTTCAAAAGTGCGATGTCGCGGGCGAAAGCCTTGCCGAGCGCGATGTCGCCCATCGCGTGGCCGCCATATTTCACCACGACCGTCTTGTTCTCGTAGCGCTGCATGTAGGGCAGCGCCCTTGAAAGCAGCGCGGCCTGCATTTCGGCGGTGGCGGCGACATCCGTCATCGGCGTGGTTCCCAGCTTGGCATGAACGGCGGCGTCTTAGCGGGAATTAGACGACGGGGCAAACGGCTTTGCTGTCACGATCGATCAAATCACCGCCTATGCCGGCCGCTGCAGCGGCGCCCGTCGGCCCAGCCAGCCCGAGATCCTTTCCATCTGCGCGGCGAACGACAAAAGCGTTTCCTCGTCGCCGGGGCGGCCGGCGGCCTGGACGCCGAGCGGCAGGCCGGCATCGGTGACGTAAACCGGAAGCGTGATCGACGGTTGCCCGCTGACGTTCTGGATCGCCGGCCAGTGGGTGAACCACAGGCTCTTGTCCATCAGCTGGCCGAATAGCGGCTTGAACTTCAGCAGGCCGGCGAGGCGCAGTCTGTCCAGGACATTCTCGATGAATTCGTCGGCGCCTTTCGGGTCCATGGTGCCGCAGGCGAGCGGCGGGTGCGCGATGACAGGCATCAGCACTGCATCATAGTGCGCGGTTTCGGTGATAAGCCGGCGCGAGGTTGCGTGCAGCCGCTGCAGGCCGGCATAGATTTCGCCGGCCGAGAGGATTTCACCGAACCGGCTCATCACGCGCGTGGCGCGTTCGATGTCGCCTGAGATGGAGCGGCCGACGCGCAAGGCCTCGCCACGCATCGTGCCGGCCACCGCCGCGGCGACGGTTCTGGCGAAATCGGCGATGAAATCACGATCGATATAGGGCAGGTCGATCTCCTCGACGCCGTGCCCGCCTTCGCGCGCCAGCGCAATCGCCGCATCCAGAGCTTTCAACGTCTCTTCGGATATCGGCAAGCCGAGCGGCGATTTTCGATAGAAGGCGAGCTTGAGCTTGCCCGGATCGCGCCCGGCGGCCGCAGTGAAACTGCCGTTCGGCGAGGGTGCCGCGTAGGGCGACAGCGGGTCGGGCCCGTGGGTCAGGTCGAGCAGCAGGGCCGTATCGCGCACGGAGCGGGCCAACGCATGGTCGACGACGAAGCCGTACCAGCTTTCGGTGACGAGCGGCGTCAAGGGTACGCGGCCGCGCGAGGTTTTCAGCCCGACCAGCCCGGTGCAAGCGGCAGGCACCCTGATCGAGCCGCCGCCATCCGAGGCATGCGCCACCGGCACGACGCCGGCCGCGACCAGCGCAGCCGCACCGCCCGAGGAACCGCCGGTCGTATGCGCGGTGTTCCATGGATTGCGGGTGACGCCGTAAGCCACCGACTCGGTCACCAGCCTCAGCCCGTGTTCGGGTGCGGTGCTGGTGGCGATCGGGATCAGGCCGGCGGCCAGATAGCGTTCCGTCATCACCGAACTGAAATCGGGGGTGAAAGCTGGGATGCGGCTGCCGCCATGCGTCGGCACGCCTTTCATGGCGATGCCGAGGTCCTTCAGCGCAAAGGGCACTCCGGCAAGCGGCAGCTTGTGGTCGACGGTTTTCGCTCGCGCCCGCGCCGCCTCAAAAAGCGGTTCGGCGATGGCGTTGATCTCGGGCAGGGTGGCCTCGGCCCGGGCGATCGCCGCATCGACGAGATCTTGCGGTGTGATCTCTCCCTTGTGCACGAGTGCGGCCTGGCCGGTTGCGTCATGCTCCCACAGAACCCGCTCGATCGACATGGTCGCCCTCCCGCTCATTGCAAGCTAGCGGGCGGCGATTTCATTGGCAATCGACGCTGGCGCTGCCGGTGCGCAAGACCATTTCAGTCGTTGCAAATGCATTGCAATCGCCTAATTTGGCGGCGGATGACGCCGCAGGACATCAGCAACCTGATTGTCCGGACTTCGATGAAGGACCGGGCTGCGTTCGATCTGCTCTACCGGCAGACCAGCGCGAAACTTTTCGGCGTCTGCCTTCGTGTATTGAAGGATCGGGGAGATGCTGAAGAAGCGCTTCAAGAGGTCTTCGTCAAGATATGGACGAAGGCGGACCGTTTCGCCGTTTCGGATCTGAGCCCGATCTCCTGGCTGGTGGCCATTGCGCGCAATCATGCGATCGATCGGATCAGGGCGCGGCGAGAGCCTGCCGCCTATATCGATGCCGCGCTCGACGTGGCCGATCCGGCGCCGGGGCCGGAGGCCATGGCCGTGGCGGGCGGTGAGTCCGAACGCATCTACCATTGTCTCGAGGAATTGGAGAAGGACCGGGCGGCGGCCGTCCGGGGCGCCTATCTGGATGGCAAAAGCTATGCCGAACTGGCGGAGCGCTATGGCGTACCGCTGAACACGATGCGGACCTGGCTGCGGCGCAGCCTGTTGAAACTGAGAGAATGCCTGGAAAGATGACGCTGGCTGACGACAATGGACCGGAACGTGGGGGCGACGACCTGTTCGCCGCCGAATACGTTCTTGGCGTTCTGGCCGCCGATGAACGCGAGATCGCGTCGCGCCGCATCGATGCGGACGCCGCCTTCGCGCGCCTTGTCGATGCCTGGGAGGCGCATCTTTCGCCGATGGCCGCCGCCTATCCGGAGACAGAGCCTCCGATCAGGGTCAAGGAAGCATTGGACCGCCGGCTTTTCGCTGCAGAGCCGCGCGCCGGCCTGTGGTCGAGCCTTGGCTTCTGGCGCGGTCTTGCCGCCGCCGCCATTGCGGCGCTGGCGATCTACATCGCCGTGCCTTACCTCCGCCCGTCCACCGAACCGCCGCAGGCGCGGCTTGTCGCCTCGCTGGCGGCCGAAGGCAGCGACGTCAAATATCTCGTCGTCTACGATGCCGCCCGTCACGAGGTCGGTCTTTCTCACGTTTCCGGCGAGCGGGCCGCCGGCAAGGACTTCGAACTGTGGATGATAGAAGGCAAGAAGGCGCCGGTGTCGATGGGCGTCATCCCGGCCGGTGCGACCGCGCATTTGGCCATCCCGCCCGCCGTCCAGGAGAAATTGGCGCAAGGCGCCGTGCTTGCGGTCAGCGTTGAGCCTGCCGGCGGTTCACCGACCGGCGCGCCGACTGGACCGGTGGTCGCAGCGGGCGATCTGAAGAGCATCTGACCACTTCTCATCTCTGGAAGCAGACCTGAAATCTATCTCCCGCGATGTAGACGCCTGCAAAGCTTGTTGGCGGCTGTCGATCCGAGCCCGGCAAATTGCAGCGGCAAATATTTTTTTGCGGAGAGGGCGAAACTCCAGCATTTCTATCGCGTATCTCCTCGCGTTCCCAAATGAGGGGAACGATAACCAGAGGAGATTGAAATCATGCGTAAATTCGCCACCCTTTTGCTTGCCGGCACGGTCGCCATTTCCGCGCTCGCCACCATTGCCTATGCTCAAAATCCGATGGTCGGCGGCGCCGCCATGTATGCCCAGAAAAACATCGTCGAAAATGCTGTCAACTCGAAGGACCACACGACGCTGGTCGCTGCCGTCAAGGCAGGCGGCCTGGTCGATACACTGCAAAGCGCTGGCCCCTTCACTGTGTTCGCGCCGACCAACGAGGCCTTTGCGGCACTTCCAGCCGGCACGGTGGAGACGCTGCTCAGGCCTGAAAACAAGGACAAGCTCGTCAAGATCCTGACTTGCCATGTCATCGGCGCCAAAGCGATGGCCGCCGACGTCGCCAAGATGGTCAAGAACGACGGCGGCACCCACAAGGTGAAGACGGTCGGTGGTTGCGAACTGTCGCTCAAGGCCGACGGCGGCAAGGTCACCGTGACCGACGAGAACGGCAACGTCGCCAATGTGACGATCGCCGATGTCGAGCAGTCCAACGGCGTCATCCACGTCGTCGACAAGGTTCTCCTGCCGAAGATGTAACAAACGCACGCTGCCGGCGAAGATATCGCTAAGGGCCTCCCTGCGCACGCTCCGCGCCGTTCACGCAAGATGTGGATAGGCGCGGAGTCCCGCTTTGAGGACAGCGATCGTCACCGGCTTTTGATTTCCGTGTGGCGGTCGAATTTGGCACAAGCAATGACAGGAGGAATGGCCATGAACCGTCGCGAGCTTCTTTTGAGTGGTGCGGCAGCCATTGGCGTTGTCGCAGGCGCCACCGCGCTGCGCATGGGCGGAGCCCAGGATGCACGCGCGGCTGAGACTTTCGAGGTTACCAAGACCGAAGCCGAGTGGCGCGCCATCCTGTCCGACGCGGCCTTCAATGTGCTGCGCAAGGAGGGCACGGAATACCCGGGCACCAGTCCGCTGCTCAACGAGCACCGCAAAGGCATCTTCGCTTGCGCCGGCTGCGGCCTGCCGGTCTATTCGTCAGAGACCAAGTTCGATTCCGGCACAGGCTGGCCGAGCTTCTGGCAGGAAATCCCGAATTCCGTCGGCAAGACCGTGGACAGGTCTTTGGGCATGACCCGCACGGAGGTCCATTGTCGCCGCTGCGGCGGCCATCTCGGCCACGTATTCGACGACGGTCCGCCGCCGACCGGGTTGCGACACTGCATCAATGGCGTTGCCTTGACCTTCAAGCCGGCGACGGCGTGAGGACGGCTGCGACCCTGACTTTGTCGGAGCGCGAGAGGACTTCGTAATGGTTGATTTTGCGCATGACCCCGAAAATCGCTTTTCGGGGTCATGCGCGAGGGCGCCAGGCGGGGGATCCAGCGCGCCTCAATGGCCTCCGCCACCGCCGCCTTGAGCGGCTGGCTTGCGGATCACCAGGGTGAAGAGCCCAAGCGTCGCGAACAAAACCGTCAGCATGAAGAATACGTCCATGAACGACAGCAGCGACGCCTGCTGCTGGACCATGCCTGACAGTTTGGAGATGGCCGCCTTGGAGGCGTCGAGCCCGGCGGTCTGCTCGAAGTTGAGCGTCATGTTCTGCAGCTTCTGCTGCGCAGCGGCACTTCCCCATTGCACGTGCTCGGAGAGCCTGGCGTAGTGGAAGGCATTGCGGTCGATCAGCACGGTGTTGATGACTGCCAGGCCGACGGCGCCGCCGAGATTGCGGGTCAGGTTGAACAGGCCAGACGCATTCTTCAGCCGCTCCGGCGGCAAGGTTCCGAGCGCAATGTTGTTGATTGGCACCATGCAAAGCATCATCGAGCAGCCGCGCAGGATCTGCGGGATCAGCAGTTCATAGAAATCCCAGTCGGCGGTGAGATGCGTCATCCACCAGGTCCCCGTGGCGAAGCCGAAGAAGCCGATCATCATCATGATGCGCGGGTCCATCTTGTTCGACAGGATGCCGGAGATCGGCGCAGTGAAGAACATGGCCAGGCCGCTGACGAACAGCGCCTCGCCGATCATCATCGAATCGTAGCCGCGGATCCGCCCCAGGAACACCGGATAAAGATAGGTCAGACCGTAGAGGCCGATGCCGACGACGAAGGAGAACAACGAGCCGAAGGCAAAATTGATATTGCTGAAAGCCCTCAGGTCGACAATCGGCTCCTCGGCGGTGAACACGCGCCAGAAGAACAGCACCGCGCCGAAAGTCATGATGACGGCGCAGATGAACACCGCCTGATCCTGCAGCCAGTCGTTGTTGGGACCTTCCTCCAGCACATATTCCATGCAGCCCAGGAAGGCGGCCATGCCGGCAAGCCCCCACCAGTCGAACTTGCTGAACAGCTTGAGATTGGGTTTGTCGAAGTCGATCAGCGACCAGGCGGCCGTCGTCACCAGAATGCCGGGCACGACGTTGACCAGGAACAGCCAGTGCCAGGACATGGCATGGCTGATATAGCCGCCGACGGTCGGGCCGATGGTTGGCGCCAGCGTCGCCACCAGACCGATCATCGGCGAGACGATGGCGCGACGCGACGGCGGGAAGATGGTGAAGGCGGCTGCAAAGACGCTCGGGATCATGCCGCCGCCGATGAAGCCCTGCACGGCGCGGTAGACGATCATCTGGTCGATATTGGTTGCGGTCGCCGCCAGCGCGCTGGCCGCGGTGAAACCTGCCGCCGAGATTGTGAACAGCACCCGCGTCGACAGCATCCGGCTGAGGAAGCCCGACAGCGGGATCATTACCACCTCGGCAATCAGATACGCCGTCTGCACCCACGGAATCTCGTCCGAACTGGCGCTCAGGCCCGCCTGGATCTCGGCCAGCGAGGCCGAGACGATCTGGATATCCAGGATGGCCATGAACATGCCGAACACCATTGCCAGGAAGGCGATGACGCGGCGCGTCGAGATGTGGTCGACCGGCACCGGCATGGCTGGCGCCGGCGCCGATCCTGCAGTTAGGGTTGCGGTCGCCATGACCCTTGCTCCCGGTTCCGCTTTACTTCGATGCCGAAGGCGCGGTGCGGCTGTCGACGGCGACGACGACGCTCAGGCCGGCGCGCAGCTTGCCCGTCTTCAGCACATCCGCGGGCACGTCGATGCGAACCGGAACGCGCTGCACCACCTTGGTGAAATTGCCTGTGGCGTTTTCCGGCGGCAGCAGCGAGAACACTGCTCCCGAAGCCGGGGCCAGCGACGACACGGTACCCTCGATGTCCTGACCGTCGATCGCGTCGACCGACACTCTGACCTTTTCACCAGGCACCAGCCGGGCAAGCTGGGTCTCCTTGAAGTTGGCGACGATGTAGAGCTTGTCCATTGGCACGATGACGGCGAGCTTCTGTCCGGGGCTGATCAGGTCGCCCTGCTCGACCGAGCGGTTGCCGACCACGCCGTCATAGGGTGCGCGCAGCACGGTGAAGGACAGATCCCGCACCGCCTTGTCGTGGGCAAGCTGCAGCGAGCCCAGCGTGCTTGCCGATTCCGCCCGCTGCGCCTGGAGCACGCCGATATTCGCCTGAGCCGCCGCGATCTGCGCGTCGGCGCCGGCTAGTGCGGCATTGGCTTGCTCGACCGCCGTCTGGGCATCGTCCAACTGGGCCTGGGTACCGACGCGGGTCTTGAGCAACTGGGCGGCACGAACCTGAGCTCGCTTCGCATTATCGGCCGCGGCCTGGTCGGCGGTCTTCTGCGCCTGCGCCTGCTTGAGCGAGGCGCGCGCCGCCTCGGTCTGGGCATCGATGCGGTCGAGCGTCTTGCTCAACGTGGCGATCTGCGCCTCGGCCTGAGCAACGGCTATCTTGTAGTCACCGTCATCGACGATCAGCAGCGGGTCGCCGGCCTTCACCTGCTGGTTCTCGGTCACTTTGACCTGATCGACATAACCCGAGATTTTTGGCGAGATGAACGCGGTGTCGGCCTGGACATAGGCATCGTCAGTCGTGATCATGAAGCGCCCGTCGGTCCAGTAATCATAGCCATACCAGGCGCCGGCGCCCAGCAGGGCCAGGCCGATGATGGGCAACAACATCGAGCGCGTCGAGCGCTTCTTCTTGGCGGGAGCCAGCGGGGTGACGTCGGCGGGCTTGAGAGGGGTTTCCGGCGCTTCGATCGCAGGCTGGACCTTGGCACTGGGGAAGGGGCGGACTTCGGCACTGGTGGGCGCGTTCGAGGACATGATATCTCTCTAAATTAACTGGCGCTGAATTTTGTCAGACTGAACCGTTCGGTTCGATCTCGACGTTGACTTAGCGCTTAAAGAGGACCATATCAAGAGCAATCGAACCGGATGGTTCGAATTATTTTACGAGGTGTGACATTATGGCCGAAGCCCCCAAGGCCGCTCCTTTGCCTGATTCAGGCCCATTGCCCAGCGCTGGCAAGGACCAGTGCGATCTGCTGGACAGCCTGCCGCGCGGCCGCCCGGCCGCGGGTCAAGACCCGGTCAAGCGCAGCCAGATCATCGACGGTGCGCGCCGTGTCTTCATCGAAAAGGGCTTCGAAGCCGCGTCGATGAACGACATTACGCGCGAGGCCGGCGTGTCCAAGGGCACCATCTATGTCTACTTCGCCAACAAGGAAGAGCTCTTCGAAGCGCTGATCGAGGAAGAGCGCGGCACGATTTTCAAGAACATGTATGAGGTGCTCGACCAGATCGGCGACCTTCGCCAGACGTTGGTGAAGTTCGGCATCGTGCTGTCCATGAAGATCACTTCCGCGAGGGTCATCCTGGCGCAGCGGACGGTGATCGGCGCGTCGGAACGCATCCCGGAGCTTGGTGCCCGGTTCTACGAACGCGGCCCGAAGCGTGGCCATGACAGGGTCGTCGTTTTCCTCAACATGGCTATCGAACGCGGCCTGCTGAAGATCGACGACGTCGAGCTTGCCGCCTATCAGTTCACCGAGCTGTGTCTGGCCGGTCTTTTCCGCCAGTGCATTTTCGCCTATCGCACCAAGGCGCCAAGTGTGGCCGAGATCGAACACATCGTCAGGTCGGGCGTCGATGTGTTCCTGAAGGCCTACGGCACCGAACAGCTTGCAGAGCAGGAACGGGCCTCCAGCCCCGCCTGACAGGCTGCCAGGGTCGGTGGCCTATCCGCCATTGGCGGCGAGCACGATCGCCGCACGCAATTCCTCGAGGCCCTCGCTCTTTTCCGACGACGTGGCGAGCACGAAGGGGAAGGCCGCCGGGCGTTTCTTGATCTTCTGGAGCGTTTCCTCGACCAGTCGCGGTACCCCCGCCGCCTTGATCTTGTCGGTCTTGGTCAGCACGATCTGATACGACACCGCCGCCTTGTCGAGCAACGACAGCACCTCGTCGTCCTTGGCCTTGATGCCATGGCGGGCATCGATCAGCACGTAGACGCGCTTCAGCGTCACCCGGCCCTTGAGATAGTCGAACACGAGCTTCGTCCACTCGTCGACCTTTTCCTTCGGCGCCGTGGCGTAGCCATAGCCCGGCATGTCGACCAGCGCCATCGGCGGCAGGTCGGCGCCCTCTCCCGAAAATCCGCCCGGCACGAAATAGTTGAGCTCTTGCGTGCGGCCCGGTGTGTTGGAGGTGCGCGCCAGCCCCTTCTGGTTGACCAGCGCGTTGATCAGCGACGATTTGCCGACATTGGAGCGGCCGGCAAAGGCGATCTCGGGCGGACCCTCCGGCGGCAGGAATTTCATCGCCGGCACGCCGCGGATGAATATCCAGGCTCGCGTGAACAATTCGATGCCGATCGTCGTCTTGTTCAACGCGTTCAAACCGCTGCCTCCAGAAGAAAAATGTTGCTGCCACGAATGGCATTGAGATTGCGGCTGATCTTTTCCACCGGCCAGTGCCACCACGCTAGCGCCAGCAGCCGCCGGATGGTCCTGTCATCGAAGCGCATCTTCACCACTTTGGCCGGATTACCGGCGACGATCGCATAGGCCGGCACATCGTGCGTCACCACCGACTTTGCCGCGACGATGGCGCCGTCGCCGATCTTCACGCCCGGCAGCATAACCGCTTCCATGCCGATCCAGACGTCGTTGCCGACGATTGTGTCGCCACGCACCTCCTTCGACCATGTCGCCGGGTCGAAGCCTTCCTCCCAGCCGTGACCAAAGATGTTGAACGGATAGGTCGAAAAGCCGGACATGGCGTGATTGGCGCCGTTCATGATGAAGCGCGCGCCTTCGGCAATGGCGCAGAACTTGCCGATGATCAGCCTGTCGCCGATGAACGGATAATGATGCAGCACGCATTTTTCGGCGAATTTGTCGGGTCCGTCAGGGTCGTCATAATAGGTGAAGTCGCCGATCTCGATATTCGGCGCCGTCACCAGCGGTTTCAGAAAGCCGACGCGTGTGTGCAACGGGATCGGATGCTTGATCGATGGATTGGGTCCGGTCATATCGAGCTCCGTCGAGCAACTGCCAGGCAGGTCAAAATAGCGCGATCCGTCCGGCAGTACCAATCGCTTAATCCAGGCGGGCAGCTTGTGCAAAAAGCCCCGGACGAACCGGGGCTTTTTGGTCTCGCATCGTCGGAGTGCCGGCTATTCCGCCGGCGACGGTTTCTTGCGGAACAGCGCGACCAGATTGTCCCACAATTCGATCTTGGCGCCCTGCCGCTTCATGATCACGCCCTGCTGCAGGATCGACAGCGTGTTGTTCCAGGCCCAGTAGATAACGAGGCCGGCCGGAAAACCCGCCATCATGAAGGTGAAGATCACGGGCATCCACGTGAAGATCGCCGCCTGCGTCGGGTCCGGCGGCGTCGGGTTCATGCGCATCTGCAGGAACATCGTCACGCCCATGATCAGCGGCCAGACGCCGATCATCAGCATGTGCGGCAAGGTAACGGGGATCAGCCCGAACAGGTTGAAAATCGATGTCGGGTCCGGCGCCGCCAGATCCTGGATCCAGCCGAAGAACGGCGCGTGCCGCATCTCGATGGTGATGTAGAGCACCTTGTAGAGCGAGAAGAACACCGGGATCTGCAATGCCACCGGCCAGCAGCCGGCGAGCGGATTGATCTTCTCGGTCTTGTAGAGCTCCATCATCGCCTGCTGCTGCTTCATCTTGTCGTCCGCGTATTTCTCGCGGATCTCGAGCATCTTGGGCTGCACCTTCTTCATGTTCGCCATCGACGCATAGGACTTGTTGGCGAGCGGGAAGAACAGCGCCTTGACGATGACGGTGGTGGCGAGGATCGCCAGACCGAAATTGCCGAAGAATTTGTAAAGCGTGTCGATCAGCGAGAACATCGGCTGAGTTATGAACCAGAACCAGCCCCAATCGATCAGCTTTTCGAAAAGCCTTATCTTGCGATCTTTCTCGTAAGCATTGATCTTGTTGACTTCCTTTGCGCCGGCAAAGATCTCCGATTCAATGGTCTTGGATTCGCCGGGCTGCAGCGCAATCGCGTCCGTGCGGAAGTCGGCTTGATAGCGATGACGGCCGTCCTCGTAATAAGCGAAGTTTGGCTGAAACTCCTGCGCTTCTGTCGGCACCAGCGTCGCCGCCCAGTATTTGTCGGTGATGCCCAGCCAACCGTCCTTGGACTTGCTCGGTGTGTACTGCTTGTTTTTCTCGAGATCGGCGTATTTGTGTTCCTGCAGGCCTTCGCTGCCGGTGACGCCGATCAGGCCTTCGTGCAACACATAGGTGCTGGCGACCGCCGGCTTGTCGAAGCGGGTGATGCGGCCATAATTGAACAGCGAGACAGGGCTGCTGCCGGAATTCTGCACGATGTCGGAAACGGTGAACATGTAGTCGTTGTCGACCGAGAATGTGCGTTTGAAAGTCAGGCCCTTATCGTTGGTGAAGGTGAGCGTCACTGGTGTAGCCGGCGTTAGCGTCGGATTGCCGTCGACGTTCCAAACGGTCTTGGGTCCCGGCAGCGTTCCCACCTTGTCTTCGCCAACAAAGCCGATCTCGGCGAAATATCCGTTCGGCAGCGACTCCGGATTGAGCAGCGCGATCTTGGGTGAGTTTTTGTCGACCGTCTCCGTGTAGTGCTTGAGCTTGAGATCATCGAGACGCGCGCCGGTGAGGTTGATCGAGCCTTCGAGGCTCGGCGTGTCGATCTTGACGCGGCGGGTCGAGGCAATCGCCTGCTCGCGGCCGGCCGGCGTCACCGCGTTGCCGCCAGGCGCGTTCGGAATGGCGCCCGGCTGCACCGGTGTTTCGCTGGCGCCCGGGCTGGTGCCTTGGGCGGCCTTCTTCTGCTCCGCCACGCGCTGCTCTTCGATGCGGGCGGCTTCGCGCTGCATCTCGCTGCGCGGCATCACATAGAAATATTGCCAAAGCGCCAGGATCAGCACCGACAGTGCGATGGTGATGAAGAAGTTGCGGTTGTTTTCCATCGAAGCCCTTGGCCTATCGTGTTCCACGCAATCTGCGGGAGAGTTCGGCCTTCAACTGGCCGAACGGAGTGGTAAGCACGTCTTCGCGCCCGACGATGACATAATCATTGCCGGGCGCCATGTCATCGGCGGCATGCGTGCGCACGGCTTCTCTCAGCCGCCGCCGGACGCGGTTGCGAACGACGGCGTTGCCGACCTTCCTGGTGACGGTGTAGCCGACGCGCGGCGCCTCGCTGTCGCCGCGGCCCAGGACCTCGACGAGGAAAAGCCGCCCGCGGCGCTTTTCGCCGCGGCGGACAGCCAGGAATTCCGCGCGCTTCAGAAGCCGCTTGGGATGGGCACCCGTTGGCTTGCCGGTTGCGGGCAACGATCTTGTCTCTCGCTTGGTGCTCAGGCGCTGAGACGCTTGCGGCCGCGGTTGCGGCGGGCTGCGACGACGCCGCGGCCACCTTTGGTGGCCATGCGGGCGCGGAAACCGTGCCTGCGTTTGCGGACGAGTTTGGACGGCTGGTAAGTACGCTTCATTTGTTTAAATACCGCGGGGTGCGGCCCTTCTTGATTCTGTCACTTTGTAACAGGAGCTTTGCCGGGCCGGTTTTGGCGCGATCGAAACCGCGCCGGGACGAATGGCCCGAGCGTGAGCGGGCTTATAGAAAGAAGGGTTTTGGAAGTCAATCCAGCGTGTCGGGCCGGCGTTGTCGGACCGGCAGGGAAGTCCTTGCGGCCCTTTGTCCGGCTTCGACCAAGGATGAATTTGGCAAAAAAGCCGCAATCGCCTAATCTTGCCCGATCAAGCGATCGTGAAGACGAGCAGTCCCTAAGACAAGCAGCCGTGATGACAGGCAGCCGTGACGACGAGCATGAGTGAAGTCCCAGCAACCGACGAAAGCATCGCCCAGGCGAAGGCCGCCACCCGCAGGGTGCCGCTGGCGCGCGGCCTGTCGACCAAGTTGCTGCTGCTCACCATCGTCTTCGTGCTGTTGGCCGAAATCCTCATCTTCGTGCCCTGGATCGCCAGCTACAGGCTGAGCTGGCTGAAGGAGAGGCTGAGCACCGCCGCCGCGGTGTCGATCGTCCTGGTACAGGGCGAACCTGCCTCGCTGTCGCGTGCCGCCCAGAACGACGTACTGATGGCGATCGGCGCCAAGGCGATCGCCGTGCGCGACGGCGGCGTCTCGCGGCTTCTGGTCGTGGCCGAAATGCCGCCGCAGGTCGACGAGCATATCGATATCGCCAATGTCGGCATGATCGAGGGTATGACCGGCGCGCTGGACACGCTGTTTTTCGGCGGCAAGCGGATGCTGCGCGTTTTCGGGCCGGTCGGCGACAGCGACAAAGAATTCGAGCTGATCATGCCCGACCACCGCCTGCGCAATGCCATGCTGATCTATTCGCGCAACGTCGCCTTCGTCTCGCTGCTGATCTCGCTGTTCACCGCCATGCTGGTCTACGCCGCGATAGACCTGATCATGATCGGCCCGATCAGGACAATGACACGCTCGATGCTGTCCTTTTCCGAGGCGCCCGACGATCCCGGCCGCATCATTCACCCCGCCGCCCGGGCCGACGAGATCGGCGTCGCCGAACGCGAGCTGTCGCAGATGCAGGAGCGGCTGCAGAAGATGCTGACCGAGCAGAAGCACCTGGCCGATCTCGGCCTGGCCGTGTCGAAGATCAACCACGACATGCGCAACATCCTCGCCTCGGCGCAACTGATGTCGGACCGCCTGCGCCAGGTCAAGGACCCGACCGTGCAGGCCTTCGCACCAAAACTGCTGCGCGCGCTCGACCGTGCGGTGTCCTACTCGGAGGGCGTGCTGGCCTATGGCCGCACCCAGGAGCCGCCGCCGTCGCGCCGCAGGCTGCGGCTGCGCCAGCTGGTCGAGGACGTCCAGGGCCTGCTCGACATCGAATGCGGCATCGAATTCGTCAACGCCGTCGATCCGGTGCTCGAGGTCGACGCCGATTCCGACCAGCTGTTCCGCGTGCTCACCAATCTTAGCCGCAACGCCGTGCAGGCGATGGCGGCCGACACCGAGAGCGCCGTGGTGCGCCGCCTGACCATATCGGCCGAGCGCATCGGCAGCGTCAGCCGCATCGTCGTCACCGACACCGGCCCCGGCCTGCCGCCAAAGGCGCGCGAAAACCTGTTCGCGGCATTTCGCGGCTCGGCCCGCAGCGGTGGCACCGGCCTTGGCCTGGCGATCGCCCATGAATTGATCCGCGCCCATGGCGGCACGGTGGAGCTGGTCGAATCGATCGGCGGCCGCACCACATTCGCGGTCACCATTCCCGACCAGCCGGTCCGGCTCGACCAGGCCCGCAACGGGCTGCGCCGCCCGGCGTAACGAACCGTTTCGTTACGGATCGTTTCAATCACAAAGGGTGGCTCGGCCGCCGTGCAACGGCGTGTTTCGTTACGGGCCGTTCCGATTGGCAAATGCCTTTCCAAGACGACGACCTATCGGCTCGGCCGCCGCGTGACGCGATCTTGCGTTCGCCGGCCGGCGCATGACGGCAAAACATGACGGCAAAACTTTTGGCCAGGATCGGCTTGCTTTTCGTAAATTCAGTCGCTAGGGAACACGTCACATCGCGGCCGGTCACCAGGATCGGATCGCGGGGCTATGCAAAGCATGGCCTGTTGCGCGCCCGTAGCTCAGCTGGATAGAGCACCAGACTACGAATCTGGGGGTCAGGAGTTCGAATCTCTTCGGGCGCGCCATTAAACTCAATGTACGGCCCGGGGACATAGGTAACAGAATCTGCCGCCACTGGCCGGAAGGTTGCCTTGAGTGAGCGCCGTCCTTGCAAAGAGCCGGATGGTCCGCTGATGCTACTCAGTCGGCCTGCTTAATCTCCGGGGCCGGTTCAGTCGGCGGGCCCGGCGTGCAATCCTGGCCGGTGCATTCCTGCACCGGATCTTTCGCCGGCGGGAGACAATTTTGGCCTTCACAATGAACGGGCGGCTGCGCTGTTGCGGCTTTATTGTTCTGCGGCACAGGCCGATCCTCAGCGCGAACGGCCGGCATTCCAAGGTCGATCACGGCCGTGCACAAGAGCGCAATCCGAAGCAAGTTCATTTTCGCCTCCGCAACTGACAGCGAGACGCAGATTATATCTTCGAACTGCGGCCAACATCCTGTCACCCGCGAACGGCGTTAACAGTGCGTTTCATTGCCGGTCGGAAGGGCGTACCGATTGAGATCGAGCGTCATCCTCTTCCTGGCAAAATAGCGCCAGAAACGGAGCTTTCGGCCAGAGGTGACTGAGGCCAACCTTCCGATTTTTCTGTACACCTGTTCGAAGGGTTCGAGGTGCGTTAGGGCCTCGCATATTCGAGGTTTTCAGTTCTTTCACGGGGGAACGTACATGACAGCATTCAACAGCGTCCGCTTCCGGGTCAAGCCGGGTAGTGAAGACGAATTCGTCGAACTGTTCAGCAGCGCTCCGCGCAACTTCGAGGGATTGCGAAAAATGGCTCTCATCAAATCGGGAGACGGCGCCTTCTTCTCGATTGGAGAGTGTGACACGTTCCAGCACATGGTCGATGCCAGGCCCAAAATGCTAGGCAATCCTGATCGGTTCCGGCATACGTTGCAGCAGCTTGAGGGCGGATATACGGATGCTGTTTCCGGCGAGGCTGTCTTCGAAACGGACGGCAGCAGCGGCGGCAGGTCGGTATAGCTTCGCACTTCGAAAAGCTTATGCCGTGCGCCACTTCCCGGCTCTATCACCTAAACCGCACATTCCCCCTGGAAAGCTCTGCCACCGACCTGCATCCCATCAGCCGCATGTCGCGTTCGATCTCGGTTCGCATCAGGCCGAGCGCCCGTTCGACGCCGGCCTGTCCGGCGGCTGCCAGCGGGAAGAGATAGTAGCGCCCGACGCCGACGGCCTTGGCGCCCAACGACAGGGCTTTCAGCACATGCGTGCCGCGCTGGACGCCGCTGTCGATGATGACGTCTATCTTGTCGCCCACCGCGTCAACGATCTCCGACAGCTGGTCGAAGGGGCTGCGCGAGCCGTCCAGCTGCCTGCCGCCATGATTTGACAGAACGATACCGGTGCAGCCGATGTCGACGGCTTTTCTGGCATCGGCGACGCTCATGATCCCCTTCAGGCAGAACTGGCCGTTCCAGAAGTGGACCATGTCTTCGACGTCCTTCCAATCCAGCGATGGATCGAGGATCTCGGTGAAATAGCGGCTGATGGAAAGCGCTCCGCCACCGAGATCGATATGGCCGTCCAACTGCGGCAGGCTGAACTTTTCGTGTGTCAAATAGTCGATAGCCCATCTCGGCTTGATCGCGAACTGCATCATGCCGCCGGGCGTAAGCCGAAATGGGATGGAAAAGCCGGTCCGCAGGTCACGCTCGCGGTTTCCGCCGGTGACGCTGTCGACCGTCAGCATCATCACCTCGACGCCGGACGCCTTGGCGCGCTCCATCATGGCGCGGTTCAGGCCGCGATCCCTATGGAAATAGAACTGATAGACCTGCGGCGTCCTGTGCTTGCGGACTTCCTCCAGGCTGACCGTGCCGAGCGACGAGACGCCGAACATCGTGCCGAACTTCTCCGCCGCCGCGGCGACGGCGCGCTCGCCGCTATGGTGAAACAGTCGCTGGAGAGCCGTCGGCGAACAATAGACCGGCATCGCCAGCTTCTGGCCCATGACGGTGACCGACATGTCGACCTGTCCGACGCCGGCAAGGACGTTGGGGACGAGATCGCAGTCCTCGAACGCCGCCGTGTTGCGCCGCAGCGTCGTCTCGTCGTCCGCGCCGCCATCGATATAATTGAAGATCGGACCTGGCAGGCGCTGTTTTGCCAGCCGGCGGAAGTCCTGAAAATTGTAGCAGCTTTGCAATCTCATGAAATCAATCGGGTATATGCCGGGCCCGATGTCAAGCCTGTGCCATTGTCGATCGCCGGCGCTCTCGCCTCAGCCCGCCAGAGCGCCAACCGACTCCCGCTCCACCAGCGGGCATTCGAGCTTGGTGATGGGATAGCGGCCACGACCGGGAGCAGCGGGGACTTCGAGCTGCTCGATCGCCCATTGTCCCATCGCCATATGCGGCAGGATCGACGTCGTCAGCGGCGGGAACAGATGCCGCGCGATCTCCTCGTCGTCATAACCGATCACCGAAATATCCCGGGGGATGTGCAGGCCGGCCTCCTTTAGCGCCTCGTAGCAGCCGATCGCGGTGCGGTCGTTCTGGCAGAAGATGGCGGTCGGCCGGTCCTTCAGCGCCAAGAGCTTGACGGTCGCGGCATAGCCGGCGCTCGCCGACCAGTCGCCTTCGACGACCAGCGCCGGGTCGAAGGGGATGTCGGCCGTCGCCAGCGCCCGGCGGTAACCCTTCAGGCGGTCCTGCGCCGCTTGCATCCAGGGCTCGCCGGTAATGGTGGCGATGCGCCGGTGGCCATGGCCGATCAAGTGGCGGGTGGAGCTCTGGCCGCCGGCGATCTCGCTCGGCACCACGGCGGGGAAGGCATAGTCGGCGGTGTAGCAGTTGAGCAGGATGACCGGAATGTCGAGGCCGTAGAGATAGTCCGGCGCGACGATCTCGCGGGTGAAGATGGTCATGTAGATCAGCGCCGAAATGCCCCGCTTGGTCAGCGCCGCGATGGCGCGAGGCTCCATCACCTCGTCGCCCATGGTCTGCGCCACCAAAAGCACATTGCCGGCGTTCCATGAGGCTTGCCGCGCCCCTTCAATGGCGACGACCGCCTCCGGGCTGGTCGCCAACTGGTCGACGGCGAAGCCGATCACGCCATCCAGCCCGTCGAATGCGGCAACCGGGGCTCGCAAGGCAGAAAACACGGGCGGCGAATAGCCCAGCGTTCGCGCCGTCTCGATCACCCGCTCTCGGGTTTGCTGCGACAGCCTGATGCCCGGCGTGTTGTTGAGCACGAACGAAACCGTCGCCTGCGAACAGCCTGCCGCCCTGGCGATGTCGGTCATGGTAACGCGGCCCTTGGGTTTTTTCCCGGACAGCTTGCGCCGCCTGGTACCCTCAAGGACGGGATCACGCAGTGGTTCGTTCATGTCATTGGTCCCGCGAATCTCGCATTTATAGGGCGAAGCGATACTAATAGATATAATCGACTCTCTTAGGCGATTTAGTCCCCGATCCAAAACGGTTGCGACTGGGGAGGCCTCACTTGTTTGTGGGCGAGAATCCCGACCAAACTAATACTCTTTACTAATATCTGGCATCCCTATAACGTCAATCCATCATGCCCGGACGACGTCGGACCGCGCATGTTCGGAACGCAAGTCAGCCTGGTATCGGACGGTTCCCGTCAGTCGAAGCTTGCCTGCCGCTCCGGGAAATGTCAGACAAATCGGACTATTTACGAACGGCGAATGAGTCTCTAAAGTCGACGATAGCGGCTGGAATGGCGTCGTTCTTCGCTGCCGGAAACCCTTGAGGAGGAGGGCGTCCAAGCCGCGCCGGCACGTTCATCATCAGCGAAAATTACTGAGTCAAATGGGAGGTTGAATATGAAATCTGCGATACGAAATGCGTCCGTCGCCGCTGCGGCCCTGCTGCTCGGCCTTTCCGCCAGCGCAATTGCGCGGGCCGACGACAAGCCGACTCTGGCCTTCGTCGTCAACGGCGCTTCCGATTTCTGGAAGGCGGCCGAAGCCGGCGTCAAGAAGGCTCAAGGCGAACTGCCCAAATACAATCTGGAGCTCAAATATCCGGAGCAGTCCTCGGTCGCCATCCAGCAGCGCCTGATGGACGATCTGGTGACGGCCGGCGTGAAGGCGATCATGGTCTCGGCCGTCGATCCCAAGACGTCGACCGACGGGCTGAACAAGATCGCCTCGGAAACGGCGTTGTTCACCACCGACAGCGACGCACCACAGACCAAGCGTGTCGCCTATATCGGCTCTTCCAATGTCGATGCCGGCAAGCAGGCGGCAGAGATCGCCAAGAAGGCAATGCCTGACGGCGGCAAGTGCCTCGGCTTCGTCGGCCTGCTCGGCGCCGACAATGCCAAGGAACGTATCCAGGGCATGAAGGAAGGTCTCGCGGGCACCAAGATCGAATTGGTCGACGTGCGTGGCGACGACATCGATCAGGCTCGCGCCAAGAAGAACGTCGAGGACGCGCTGGTCGCCAGCCCTGACGTCACCTGCATGGTCGGCTTCTATTCCTACAACACGCCGCGCATCTATGAAGCGCTGCGCGATGCCGGCAAGCTCGGCCAGATCACCGTCGTCGGCTTCGACGACGATCCGATCACGCTGGGCGGCGTCAAGGAAGGCACCGTCGCCGCCACCGTCGTGCAGCAGCCCTTCGAATGGGCATATCAGGGCATGAAGCTGATGGCTGCCTATCTCGAGGGCGATAAGTCGGGCATTCCCGCCGATGGCCTGATCATCATCCCGACCAAGATCATCGGCAAGGACGATGTCGACGCCTACGCCGCCAGCCTCAAGGCGATGTCTGGAAACTGAGCAAATTAGGTTGCGCCGGCTCAAGGTTCGTCTTGAGCCGGCGTTCTATTGACGGGCCTCGCGAGGCCCGTCAGTCTGAGACCAAACGGCTCACCGGCTGCTGTCAGGCGTGATGAATTATTCCGACCCATCCATCGTTGCATCCACGGCCGCTCCGTTCCTGAGCCTCGACGGTGTGCGCAAGACCTATCCCGGTGTCGTCGCGCTGGACGGATTCTCGATGGACGTAAGGCCCGGCGAGGTCATCGGCCTGGTCGGCGAAAACGGCGCCGGCAAATCGACGCTGATGAAGATCCTCGGGGGCGTGACCAGGCCGGACACCGGCACCATCACCGTCGATGGCGTCGCCCATGACGGGCTGACTGTCGAGGCAAGCATCGGCTCGGGCATCGCTTTCGTCCACCAGGAACTCAACCTGTTCGAAAACCTCGACGTGGCCGCCAATATCTTCTTTGGCCGCGAACCGCTGCGCGCCGGGCCGCTCAAGCTCGTCGACCGCGCCAGGCTGCGAGCGCAGGCGGCGCCGCTGCTCAAACGCGTGGGCGCCAATTTCTCGGCCGATACGCCGGTGTCGGCGCTGTCGCTGGCGCAGCAGCAAATGGTCGAGATCGCCAAGGCGCTGTCGATCGAGGCAAGGCTGGTTATCCTCGACGAACCGACCTCGAGCCTGCCGATCGCCGAAACCGACAAGCTGCTCGGCGTCATCAAGGCGCTGAAGGCAGACGGCATCAGTGTCATT
This sequence comes from Mesorhizobium sp. M1365, assembly GCF_040317865.1. Taxonomy (NCBI): domain Bacteria; kingdom Pseudomonadati; phylum Pseudomonadota; class Alphaproteobacteria; order Hyphomicrobiales; family Phyllobacteriaceae; genus Mesorhizobium; species Mesorhizobium sp. M1365. The sequence continues at coordinate 80,886 of NZ_JAMYLG010000006.1, read as the reverse complement.
TTCATCTCGCACCGCCTTCACGAGGTCGAGCGCGTCGCCGACCGCGTCGTCGTGCTCAGGGACGGAATGCTCGCCGGAACCTTGCCGAAGAGCGCGATCAATCACGACCAGATGGTCAAGCTGATGATCGGCCGCATGCTGAAGGAGCGCGAGAAGGCCGCGGAATCGGCGCGCCCGCCGGGCTCTGTCGCGCTGTCGGTCAAGGCCATTCGCACCGCTGCCTATCCCGACCGGCCCGTCGACCTCGATGTCAGGCATGGCGAGATCCTCGGCCTCGCCGGTCTCGTCGGCTCCGGCCGGACGGAGCTGGCGCGCGTCCTGTTCGGCATCGACAAGAGCTTTGGCGGCTCGTTCCAGCTTGACGGAAAAGATCTGGTTCTTGGTTCGGCCGCGGACGCAGTGGCCAACGGTATTTTCCTCGTCCCCGAGGATCGCAAGCTGACCGGCATCCTGCTCGACCTGTCGATTGCCCAGAACATTTCGCTGCCCAATCTGCCGGCGCATTCGCGGCGCTCGCTGGTCTCGGCCGGCGCGGAATCCGCCACCGCCGAGAAGCAGAAGACCGATCTCGGCATCAGGGCGCCCTCCGTCCAGACGCGCACCGGCACGCTGTCCGGCGGCAACCAGCAAAAGGTCGTGCTGGCCAAATGGCTGGCGATGAAGCCGAAGGTGATGATTCTTGACGAACCGACCCGCGGTATCGACATCGGCGCCAAGGCCGAGATCTACGGGCTGATGCGGGCGCTGGCCGATGCCGGCGTCGCCGTGCTGATGATCTCCAGCGACATGGAGGAGGTGATCGGCGTTTCCGACCGCATTGCCGTCATGCATGAAGGCCAGATCTCGGGCATTCTCGACAAGGACCGGTTCAGCCAGGAAAACGTGCTGCTGCTGGCGGTCGGCAAGCAGCCGAAGTAGTTCGCAGGCACTGGGAGAAGACGATGAGCAAGAAAGATCTCGGCCTGCTGATCCTGATCCTGGTGGTCGGCGCGGTGGTGGCAATCATCAACCCACGCTTCCTGCTGCCGATCAATCTCGCCAACACCTCGAACCTGATCGGGTTGTTCGGCATCCTGTCGATTGGCCAAGCCTTCGTCATCATCACCGGTGGCATCGAATTGTCGGTCGGCTCGGTGGTTGCGCTGCTCGGCGTGCTGTTCATTGACTTCATCGCCACGCGCGGCATGGCCTGGCCGGTCGCCCTGCCGCTGATCCTGGTGCTCGGCGGCATCATCGGGCTGGCGCATGGCTGGCTGATCACCCGGCTCAAATTGCAGCCTTTCGTGGTGACTTTGTGCGGCCTGTTGATCTATCGCGGCGTGGCGCGCTTCTACACCGCCGACGGCACCGCCGGCTTTGCCTTCGGACAGAACTTCCCGGAACTCGAGTTCCTGACGGCGGGGCGGTCCTGGGGCGTGCCGAACAGCTTCATCGCGCTGATCGTCATCGCCGTCGTCATGTGGGTGGTGTTGCACCGGTCGGTGTTCGGGCGCTATCTCTATGCCATCGGCAAGAACGAGGAAGCAGCAAAATATTCCGGCATCCGCACCGGCCGCATCGTCATGGCCGCCTATGTCATCTGCGGCGTGCTGACGGCGCTGTCAGCTATCTATTTCGCCATGTACACACGCTCGATCTCGCCGGCGAGCCACGGCCAGTTCTACGAGCTCTATGCCATCGCGGCCGCGGTGCTCGGCGGCTTCTCGCTGCGTGGTGGCGAAGGCTCGCTGATCGGCGTCCTGCTCGGCACCGTGCTGCTGCAGGAGCTGCAGAACCTCGTCAACCTGCTCGGCATCCCGTCCTCGCTCAACTTCGCCGTCATGGGCGGGGTGATCCTCATCGGCGTGCTGGTCGACCAGCAATGGGGCGTGTTCAGGGCGCGGCGGCGGATGCTGGAAGCCACACGCAAGGGCGTGGCGGGTGCTGCCGCTGAGTGACGCAAAAATAGCTGGATGAAATTCGCCGACTGCCATGGCAGGTGGCGTGAAAGAGTCAGCCGGCGCTTCGCGACAGCAGTTCAGGTCGGTCTCTATTTGGAACGAAACCCGTATCTGAGCGTTTATTTAAGCTTTGCTACGCGGAGGCGCTCCATGCCCACGAATCCAGTTAGTACCGCCAAAGTAGGAACTCACCCCCTCCACCCGATGCTGATACCTTTTCCTGTCGCGTTTCTTGTCGGTGCGTTTGTCACCGACCTGGTTTTCTGGGGGACTGCCGATGCCTTCTGGGCACGAGCATCGATGTGGCTGATCGGGGCAGCCATAGTAATGGCCCTTCTCGCTGCGACAGCCGGTTTTATCGACTTCCTCAACGAGCCGCGCATTCGCGCCTTGTCCGACGCTTGGTACCACATGCTGGGCAACTTGACCGCGGTCGTTGTGGCACTGATCAATTTCTACCTTCGCTATGCGCAAGGCGCCGAAGCCGCGGTCCGCCCATGGGGTGCGCTCTTGTCGTTCATAGTGGTCTGCATACTGCTGTTCACCGGCTGGAAGGGCTGGGAGATGGTGTATCGGCACCACGTTGCAGTTCTGGATACACCAGCGGATGCGCCAGCGAAGCCTTCGACAACCACTGCCACGGATACTCGTCACGCTGGTCGGGACCGGCACGCCGCATGAGGCCATAATCCCGAAAACTGGATACCGATTTCCAAAAAGATATCGGTTAGACAAGTAGCGCCCATACCGAATGCATCGGATGGGCTCTACTTCAGATAAGGCCCGACATGTCGGAGAAGGCCATGGCCTTGCGCAGCACCTCGGCGAAGCGCTCGCCGGCGGCTTCACGAGGGCCGCTATTGTCGATCGAGGTGACACCCGGTCCGGACAGCGCCACATTGGCACTGCGCGCCAGCCGTGCCAGCACTTCGCCGCGCGATTCGCGACCCCGCAATGCCAGCCGCTCGGCCAGGATATCCGGTGTAGCCGTGATCTCGACGACCGCCAGATTGGCGTAGCGCTCCCGCAGCGCCGGGATGATCGCGCGCGAGACGTTGGCGATCGCGACACGGCCGTTTGAGACCGACCAGTCGACTTCGGCCGGGATGCCATAGCGCAGGCCATGCGCCTCCCAGGAAATGGCGAAGGCACCATCCGCTTCGGCCTCGACGAAGGCAGCATCGGCGAGCGTATCGTGATCCTCGGTGGCCGCATCGCTCGGCCGGGTGATCACCCGGCGCACGAACTCCAGCCGGCTCTCGTCGGCAAACACGGCGCGCGCATAGCCGATCACCGTGTCCTTGCCGGCACCGCTCGGCCCGACGACGGCGACGAAGACACCGTCGCGGATCGGAAATCTCGCGGCGGACAATTCACGCTCGACCGATGCCGACACCATCATGCGACCCGGCGTCCCTGCCGCCAGACCGTGCGGACGTCCGGGACATGGTCGTCGACGCGCACGCGAACCAGATCGGCGCGCCGGCCGGGCTCGATGACACCGCGATCGGTGAGGCCGACCGCCTCGGCCGGGTTCTTCGAGACCATCGCCACCGCCTGTGGCAAGGAAATGCCCTCGACCACGTCGCCGAGGAAGAAGGCTGACTGGATCAGACTGAAGGGAATGTAGTCCGACGACAGGATATCGAGCAGGCCATCGCCGGCCAGCGTGCGGGCCGAGACATTGCCCGAATGGGACGCGCCGCGCATGACGTTCGGCGCGCCCATCAATACGCCGAGCCCTGCCTTTTTCGAAGCCCGTGCTGCCTCCTCGGTGGTCGGGAACTCGGCGACGCGCACACCTTGCTCGATCGCTTCGTCGACATGGCCGACGGTCGCGTCGTCATGGCTGGCGAGCACGATGCTGCGCTCATGACAAGCCGCGGCGATGAAGCTGCGGTTCGGGCTCGAATTCCTCGCCGATTCAGCCATCCGCTTTTCGCAGAATTTCTGGAAATCGCGATCGGTCAGCTTCAGCTTGCGCTGGTAATAATAGGCATAGGTTTCGAGATCGACGAATTGGCGCTGTCCCGGCGCATGGTCCATCAGCGACGCCAGCCTGACCCGCTCGTCGCCTTCGAAATTGGCGAAGGCTGTGAGGCAGTCCGGCGCCGAAACCTCGCAGCGCAAATGGATGAAATGGTCGGCCCTGAGCCGGTCCTGCTGCACGCTGTCCTCGATCGCGTCGGCCAGTTTGCGTATGTCGGCGGCCGTCAGGTCGGCGTCCTCGTCCATGCCGACGCGCAAGGCGTCGAGCACGGTGGTGATGCCGGCCGTCGCCACCTGGGCGTCATGCGCGAGAACCGCGGCGATCGGGTTCCAGCGCACTTTCGGCCGCGGCGCGTAATGGCCTTCCAGATGGTCGGTGTGGAGCTCGACCAGGCCAGGGATGATGAAGTCGCCGCCCATGTCCTCGCCGCTGCGGCCGGGTCCGGCATCGATGGCGGCGATCATGCCGTCGCGCAGCACGATCGACCCTTCGACGATCTGGTCGGCGAGCACGATCCGGGCGTTGTCAAGAACAGTCTCGGCGGTCATTTCAAGCAGTCCTTGCAGGATTTTGCAGCCAACTGGAACCAATTGGCGTCGTTCAAATGCGGTTAGAACAAATAGTCATTTAGGCAGTTCTTCTGATCAGGCAGTTCTTCTGGCCGGGCGGCGCCCGAGCGCGTGATGGGACAGCACCATGAACGGCGCACCCGGTTCAGTTTCCACAAACAGCGTCAGCGCGTCCACCGCCACCGGCCGTTGCAGCACGTCCGCAAACAGGCTGTCGATTGCTAGGCGAAGACGAGGGCTTTCCTGTGACGACACCCGGCCGGACAGCGTCATATGGAAGCGAAACGTCTCGAAGACATAGGGATAGCCCCACTGGCACAGATTGCGGAACTCGTCGGGCTTCAGCGAATCGGGGCTGCGCCGTTCGATCTCGGCTTCCGTCAACGGCGCGCGGAAGCGGTCGAAGTCGCGCACCACGTCGTCGGCGAAGCGGTTGAGCGCCGGCAGCGGTGCTTCCGGCAACAGCGCGAAGAAGCCGTCGATCTGGCTGACGACGAGGCGCGGGATCGTAACCAGCGGCGTCGCCTCGGCAAAATCGTCGAGTGCTGCACGAAACGACGTTTCCGTCTCGTTGGAGGCCAGTCGGAAGGGCGCCTTCAGTGTCGCATGAAAGCCATAGCGGCGCGCCGAGGCGGTATGGAAGGCAACTTCTGCCGCCGACAACTCGCCCGCAGCCTCGACCGGCTTTGTGGCGGCACCGAATGGGTCGCGGGCGAGCCAGTCGGCAGCGATCCGTGCCAGCGGTTCGTCCTGTCGGGGGGTGAAATAGATCGCGTAGCGCATCGAAAGTCCTCGTCAGCCCCGCTGCCATAGGTGATTTCCATGACGAATTGACGAAGCTTTGCGGCGTTTTCGGTAACAAAACCACACAGCCGGGTCGTTAGCCGACGATTTTTCGCTTGGACCAGCGGTTGGGGCGAAGGGGAAGTGGTTAGGCCTTCATCAGCCATTCGTGCTCGGGCGCGTTGTGGAATTTCCACGTCCGCTTCGGTCCGGCCATGACGTTGAGATAATAGAGATCATAGCCGTGGCAGGCGGCGCAGGGGTGATAACCCTTGGGGACCAGCACGACGTCGCCGTCCTCGATCGCCATCGCCTCGTCGAGCGAACGAGCACCGTTCTGGTCGGCATCGGTGTAGACGCGCTGGAAAGCAAAGCCCTGTGGCGGGTTGAGACGGTGGTAATAGGTCTCCTCGAGATAGGATTCGGCCGGCAGATTGTCCTGGTCGTGCTTGTGCGGCGGATAGCTCGATGTGTGGCCGCCGGGTGTGATGACTTCAACCACCAGCAAGGAATCGGCCGGCTTGCCCTCCGGCAGGATGTTGGTGACGTAGCGCGTGTTGGTGCCTTTGCCGCGAACCTCCTGGCCGAGATCGTCGGGCCCGATGACACGGACCGGCAGACCGCCGCCCAGTCCTGGCGCCGAACAGACGGCAAGTTCGAGATCGGTATCGGCGCTCACCGACCACTCCGACCCCTGCGGCACATAGACCGACCAAGGCTTGCCTTCGAACGGCGACATGCGTTCGCCCAGCAAGCCGAGATCCTTGCCGCCGGCCTTGGCCTTGCCCTTGCCGGTGACGAACACCAGGCAGACCTCACGATCCGCGGTTTGCCCGGAAGCGCTCTCGCCGGGCCTGAGCCGATGCAGATCGAAGCCGACATAGGTCCAGCCGGCGTTTTGCGGCGTCACATGAGCGATGCGGCCGTGGCCCTTATTGGCTTTGACGAGCAGCTTAGACATGGTCATTCCTTCGGTTTGGCGTCTGCCGATGGCTCGTCCTCGTCAGCCGGCTTGTAGAGGTAGAAAAACTGCCAGACGGCATAGCCGGCGAAGCCGAGCGCGATCACGCCCCAGAACGGCGTGCCGGTGGCGAATTCGATTACCGACCAGACCAGGCAGACCGCGACAACGGCGACGCGCCGCCACAGCGGCCGGAAAAACGGGTGCTCGGAGTCTTTCATCGGATCACCCCCGGCATCGGATCAGCCCTTCCTCGCGAGCCTCAAGCATTGGGAAAGCCTTTTGTCTCCACCGTATAGCCGGCCGCTGTCATCACCCGCATCAATTCCTTGTAGCCGACCTGCGCCATCTTGAGCGGCGGGTTCTTCTTCGGATCCTGCTCGGCCTCGACCACGAACCAGCCCTCATAGCCATGGTCGGCGAGCCTCTGGACGATGGCGCCAAAGTCCAAGGAGCCATCTCCCGGCACGGTGAAGGCACCAAGCGCCACCGCATCGAGAAAGGATTGCCTGCTACGATCCAGCTTGTTGATCACCTCCATGCGTACGTCTTTCACATGCACGTGGTTGATGCGCCGGTGGTGGTTATCAATAGCGCGCAGCACATCGCCGCCGGCAAAGGCCAGGTGACCCGCGTCGAGCAGCAATGGAATGCCTTCTCCCGAATAGCGCATGAAGGCATCTAGCTCTGGCTCGGTCTCAACTACTGCCGCCATATGATGATGGTAGGAGAGCGGCATGCCTTGCTCTGCACACCATTCGCCGAACTGCGTGAGCCGCCGGGCGTAGGCTTTCATTTCCTCGTCCGAAAGCCTGGGCTTGCTGGCGAGCGGCTTCGAGCGGTCGCCCTGGATGGAGCGGCCGACTTCACCATAGACGATGCATGGCGCGTTCACCGCCTTGAACAGGTCGATCATCGGCTGGATACGATCCTTGTTCTTCGCCATGTCTTCGTCGACCAGCGTCCCCGAGAACCAGCCGCCGCAAAGCGTCACGTCGGCCTCTTTCAGGATCGGCAGCATGATTTGCGGATCGTTGGGAAAGCGGCGGCCCATTTCCATTCCGGTAAAGCCAGCCGAGCGCGACTGGCGCAGGCACTCCTCCAGCGACACATCATCGCTGAGTTCGGCAAGATCGTCGTTCCACCATGCAATGGGGGACATGCCCAGTTTGGCTTTCAAGTGGTCACTCCAGTTTCAGACATTCGAGGCGCGTTCGCGGATGGCTAAAGAACCCGCCCGCTCAGCGCTTCCTCATATTTCTTGCGCGCCGCATTCACTTGCGGCCGTGCCGAGACTTCCGGCACTGCGACATCCCACCAGCTTCCACCAGCCTCGGTCGAAACCAGCGGGTCGGTGTCGATGACCAGCACCGTCGTTCGCGTGTTCTTCTTCGCTTGCGCCAACGCCGTTTCCAGCCCGGCGATCGATGGCACTTTTTCGGCAATCGCACCCATGCTCGCAGCATGCGCGGCGAAGTCGATCTCGGGCAAGGCTTCGTGACGGGCGTCCTTCAGCAGATTGTTGAAGTTGGCGCCGCCGGTCGCCATCTGCAACCGGTTGATGCAGCCATAGCCGCGGTTGTCGAGCAGCACGATGGTCAGCTTGAGGCCGAGCATCACCGAGGTCGCGATCTCGGAATTGAGCATCAGGTAAGAGCCGTCGCCGATCATCACCACGACCTCTTCGTCCGGCTTGGCCATCTTGACGCCAAGCCCGCCGGCGATTTCATAGCCCATTGTCGAGAAGCCGTATTCTGCGTGGTAGGAGCCGGGGGCACCCGCCTGCCATAGCTTGTGCAATTCGCCGGGCAAGCCGCCGGCGGCATGAAGCAGTACCACGCCGGAGCCCATGGCGCGCTGTACTGCGCCGATCACTTGCGCGTCGGACGGATAGGCGGCATTGGTCGACGCCGTCACCTTGTCGGCATCCGCTTGCCAGTTCTTCTTGCCCGCGATCGCATTGTCGGTCCAGCCTGAAGGGGCTTTCCAGCCTTTCAGCGCCGCAGCGAGTTCGGCGAGCCCTTCCGCCGCATCGGCGACCAGCGGCAGCGCCTGGTGCTTTCCGGCGTCAAAAGGCTGCACGTTGAGCCCGATGATGGTCCTGCCGGCATGCTTGAACAATGCCCAGGAGCCGGTGGTGAAATCCTGCAGTCTGGTGCCGACGGCAAGCACGACGTCGGCCTCTTCGGCCAGCCTGTTGGCCGCCGAAGTGCCGGTAACGCCGACCGCGCCCATGTTCAACGGATGATCGTCCGGGAGCGAGGATTTGCCGCCTTGCGTCTCACAACCTGGAATGCCGGCGCCTTGCACCAGTTTTGCCAGCTCCTCGGATGCCTGCGAATAGAGTACGCCGCCGCCCGCGATCACCAGCGGCTTTTTCGCCGCTTTGAGTACCGCGACTGCGGCCGCCAGTTCGTTGCGGTCCGGGCGCTGCCGTCGCGGCGTCCAGAGTCGCTCGGCAAAGAAACTCTCGGGGTAGTCATAGGCCTCGGCCTGCACGTCCTGGCACAGCGCCAGCGTCACCGGGCCGCATTCGGCGGGATCGGTCAGCACCTGCATGGCGCGGTTGAGCGCCGGCATGATCTGCTCCGGCCGCGTGATGCGGTCGAAATAGCGCGACACCGGGCGGAGGCAGTCATTGACCGTCGCCGTGCCGTCGGAAAAATCCTCGGCCTGCTGCAGGACGGGATCGGGAATGCGATTGGCGAAGACGTCGCCGGGCAGAAACAGGACAGGCAACCTGTTTACATGCGCAAGTGCCGCAGCGGTCACCATGTTGAGCGCGCCGGGGCCGATCGAACTGGTCGCGGCCATGAAGCGACGGCGGAAATTGGCCTTGGCGTAGGCGATCGCCGCATGCCCCATTGCCTGCTCGTTATGGGCACGGAAGGTCGGCAGTTCGTCGCGAACCTGGTAGAGCGCCTCGCCGACGCCGGCGACATTGCCGTGGCCGAAGATCGCCCAGACGCCGCCGAAGATCGGCACTTTCTTCCCGTCCATCTCGGTCATCTGTCGAGCAAGAAAGCGGGTCAGCGCCTGCGCCATCGTCAGGCGGATTGTCTTGGTCATGTCGGTTCCTCCGCAGTCCTTATGCCGCGCCTTCTTATGCTGCTTTGCGGCCGCGCGCCGCAAGCCATGCCTCGGTCAGTCTCTCGAAGCGAGATGCCATGTCGGCCACCGCTTCATCGTCTGACATCTTGCCGGCAAGCCATTGTTCGGCCGCGTTGATGAAGATGGTGCGGCCGACGGCAAAGCCCTTGACGATAGACGCCTTGGCGGTGGCAGCAAAGGCCGCTTCCAATTCGTCCTGCGGCGCTTCCAGGCCAAGCAGCACAATCCCGCGGCACCACGGATCGTTCTTCAGGATCACCGCCTCGATCTTTGCCCATGCGCCGGCCGATGCCTGCGGTTCGAGCTTCCACCAATCGGGCTTGATGCCGAGTGCGTAGAGTTCCTCGAGCGCGCGCGGGATGGTCATGTCGTCGAGCCTGCCGTGCTTGCCGGCGATGATCTCGACCAGAAGTTCTCTGCCCACTTTCCGCGCGGCCTCGAACAAAGCGCGCAGTTTCTGCTGCTGTTCGCTCTTCAGCGCCGCGGGATCGTCGGGATGATAGAAGCACAGGCACTTGATGCAGTGGTCGACCGGCCATTCGGTCAGTTGCGAACCTATGTCTTGCGAGAACTCGAAGCGAAGCGGCCGCGAACCCGGCAACTCGACCGGCCGGCCGAGCCAGGCGAAGGAATGGTGGGCGAATTCGAACATCGCCTCGCGTCCGTATTTTTCGTCGAGCAGCATGCCGTAGCCGGCGCGGCCAGCCGCGACCTTGGCCGCAGCCTTGACCGTCAGCACCTTGAAAGCTGGGATTCGCGACGGATCGGCGCCGGCTTTTGCCGCGACATCCTCCAGCTGGACGCGGTGGTCGCAGGCGAACGCCATCAGCGAGGGGATGTCGCGCCGGCGCGTGGTCGCCCAATGGATGTGATTGATCGCCTCGTCCTTGCGCAGCGCCAGATGCTTGCTGCCGTTTTTCAGGAAGAACTGCAATTCCTCGAAAGTCGGGTATTCCGGTGCGCAGAGCAGCCGCGACACGGCAAAGGCGCCGCAGGCATTGGCCCAGGTCGCCGCCGTCGCCAGGCCTTCCTCGCCGAGCCAGCCGCGCAGGAAGCCCGACATGAAGGCGTCGCCGGCGCCGAGCACATTGTAGACCTCGATTGGAAATCCCTTGCCGACGATACCGTCCTCGAGGTCGTCGCTGATCGGCCCGTCATAGACGATGCAGCCCATGGCGCCGCGTTTCAGCACGATGGTTGCCGCCGACAGCGAGCGGATGGTTTTCAGCGCGCTCAGGCAATCGTCTGCACCCGAGGCGATCATGATTTCCTCTTCGGTGCCGACGATGAGATCGCAATCGGGCAGCACCGTCTTCAACTGCGCCGAGACGCGGTCGGATTTCACATAGCGCTCGAAGCCTTCGGCGTGGCCGGCGAGACCCCAGAGGTTGGGGCGGTAGTCGATGTCGAACACCACCTTGCCGCCCTTGGCTTTCATGACACGGATCGCCTTACGCTGGGCGGCGTCGCTGTTGGGCCGTGAAAAATGCGTGCCGGTGACGACGACCGCGCGTGCCGAAGCGATAAACGCCTCATCGATATCGTCTTTCGAAAGCGCCATGTCGGCGCAATCGCTGCGATAGAAGATCATCGGCGAGACGCCTTCATCCTCGACCGACAGCAGCACCAGGGCGGTCAGCCGCTCCGGATCGGTCTTGAGGCCTTGGACCGAAACGCCCTCGCGGGTCAGCTGCTCGCGGATGAAGCGGCCCATCTGCTCATTGCCGACGCGGGTGAGCAGCGCCGAGCGCAGGCCGAGCCTGGCAGTACCGACCGCGATATTGGCCGGACAGCCGCCGACTGACTTGGCAAAGGAAGTAATGTCCTCGAGGCGCGAGCCGATCTGCTGACCATAGAGATCGACGGAAGCGCGGCCGATGGTGATGATGTCGAGCGGCGCATGTCTCGCTTCCACGGCTTCGCCCATTCGAACCTCCCATCGGCTTTGTTGTTTTGGGTAACACGCGCGAGCGGCAGCGTGGCGCCGGCAATATGAAATAATAATTCCAATCCATAGTCAATATGGAACGAGCATTCCCAAGGCTGAAAAGTGCTGTGCAAGGCTCGCGCGTTCAGAAACTTTGAAGTCAGACGAACGTCAAGTGTCTACCACTGAAACCAGCTGATTTACCAAGGAAGCGGGCCATCATCGTTGAAGAACCCGGCGGTCGGGCCATCGGCGTCCAGGGTCGCCAGGTGAATGACGATCTCGGCCGCCTGCTGCACCGTGCGGTGACCTTTATACCCGTTGAGATCGGTGGCAGTGTAGCCGGGCGCCGCGGCGTTGACCTTGATGCCTTGCGGCGCGAGCTCCCTGGCGAAGGCGACGGTGATGGCGTTCAAGGCTGTCTTGGAGCTGCCGTAGCCCACCATGTTGACGGCGTGGTTCGCAGTAGCGGGATCGAGCGCCCGGCCGATGGACCCGGTGGAGCTGCTCACCATCACGATCCGGGCAGCAGGTGCTGCCAGCAGCAGCGACAGGAATGCCTGGGTCACGCGGATCGGGCCGAAGACATTGACGTCGTAGGTGGCCTGGATGTCGGCGATCCGCTGCTGGCTCGGCGGCAGGTCGTAATTGATGGCGACGCCGGCGTTGTTCACCAGCACGTCGAGGCAGGGGCTGGCCTGCCTGAATGCCTCGGCTGCCGCCTTCACACTGTCATCCCGCGTGACGTCCAGCTCAAGCCACTCCACGTCGAGGCCTTCGGCGCGCAATGCCTGCGCCGCCGCCATGCCGCGTTCGGCGCTCCTGGCGCCGAGCCAGACCTTGAAGCCCTTGGTCGCCAGTTGCCGGGCGACTTCACGGCCTATACCCTTGTTGGCGCCGGTCACCAGCGCGCTTTTCGATGTCATCATATCGGTGTCTCTATGTTTGCTGTGGAAGACCCACAAATGGCGCGAGACAGCGCGCGCCGCGCGCCGGAAATTCTCCGGTTCTTGCCTAATCCTCTCACGCTGTTGCGCAGCCGGTGCGAATGCGCGATGCTGGCGCAATGAGCGAAGCGCTGCAGGAGTTGATCGAGATCGCCAGCCGCCATGCGCGCGGGCGAAGAACAAGAACGGCGATTCCCCGCGTTTCGATCGGCCGCAGCGAAGTCGCCACGGCGCCAATACCAGGGGTGTGGGGGTCGGGGATCTTATTCGTACTGCAGGGCGCGAAGACGGTTCTGATCGGCGACCGGGCTCTTCGTTACAATCCGGCCAGCTATTTCATCTATACTGTCGAGACGCCCAACATCAGCCAGATACTCGAAGCGAGCGCGGCGCGTCCTTACCTGGCCATTGGCTTGACCCTTGACCTGCAGGCCGTCGCCGCGCTCCTCGTCGAGCACGCGCCGGCCCTCAGTGGCGACAGTTTCTCCACCTCTCCCGCTGATGACGACCTGCTCGACGCGTTGCGTCGAATGATGCGGCTGCTTGACCGGCCAGCGGAGATTCCCGTGCTCGCGACCATGATCGAGCGAGAGATGCTGTTTCGGCTCCTGCAAGGCCCCCAAGGCGGAAAGCTCCGTGAACTTGCGCGCGCCGATGGCCATCTGTCCCGGATTGGCCGGGCGATCGCCTGGATCCGTTCGCATCCCCATCAGCCGGTCCGGGTCGGCGATCTGGCCGAGATTGCCCGTATGAGCAGTGCTGCGTTTTATCGTCACTTCAAGGCGGCGACGGCCATGAGCCCAATCCAGTATCAAAAGCAAATCCGCTTGCTGGAAGCCCGCCATCTGCTGATTGCCCAGCCGGGCAACGTCGCACGTGTCGCCTTCGCCGTCGGCTATGAGAGTGCTTCCCAGTTCAGCCGGGAGTATGCCCGCCAGTTCGGGTCGCCGCCCGCACGCGACGCAGCGCGGCTTTCGGCAGAAGGCGAAACGGCAATAGAGGTGATCTAAGGCTTGCGCTTGCGGCCGCTGTCGCGCCGCTTCTCGCCGACCGCGACGGTCAGCGCCATAGCCAAAGCCATCGTCGCCGACAGCGAGCGGAAGCCGGCGAAATCGGCCTCGGCGACCTCGAACCAGACCCTGGCGAATTGGGCGAGTGGCGAAAAGGAGCTGTCGGTAATCGCCACGATCGGCACGCCTTGCTCCGAAATAACGCGCGCCTCCTCGATGGTGGCCGGGGCATAGGGCGAAAAGCTGATGGCGATCACGGCGTCCCTTGGAGAGGCAAAGCCGATCATCTCTGCATTGAGGCCGGCGGCCGATTCGATCAGCTGGTTGCGGATCTTGAGCTTGCCCAATGCATAGGCGATATAGGAGGCGACCGGGTAGGAGCGCCGCTTGGCCAGCACGTAAATGGTTTCGGCCTTGGCCAGCACGGTGATCGCATCTTCGAAATGGTCTTCATTCAGCGTGTGCGAAATGTCGTTGAGCGAGGTACTGGCTGCGGCAACAAAACCGTCGAAAATCGCGCGGTGGCCGGCGCCTTCCTCGGCCTTGGCGCGCAATGCCGCCAGCCTTTCATCATAGGATGAGTTGCGCTCGCGCAGGCGCTCGCGAAACACCAACTGCAGGCTGGTGAAACCATCAAAACCAAGCTGCTGGGCAAAGCGGATCAGGGTCGAAGGCTGGACACCGGCGGAAGCGGCGATGCTGGCAGCGGTGCCGAAGGCGATATCGTCTGGGTTGTCGAGCGCATAGGCGGCGATCTGGGCGATACGTTTCGGCAGGCTCTGACGCCGCTCCAGTATCGTCGCCCGCAGCGTCTCGAAATCGCGCGGCACCCGTTCGTCCATCGTCGCTCCGCCCAGGCTCATCGTCTGGTTCCCTCTGTGGCCCATCATAGCGGGCCTGTGCAAGAACACCATAAAAAATGAGACAAGCGTTCCATCTGCAGACAAAATGGACTAATTCATCCACACAAATTTTGCGCACAGGGAGGCAAGCGGATGGTCGGGGTAGGTCTTATCGGCACGGGTTTCATGGGCAAGTGCCACGCCATTGCCTGGAACGCGGTCGGCACCGTCTTTCCCGATGTGGCCAAGCCAAGGCTGGTCCATCTGGGCGAGGTCAACGAGGATCTTGCCAAACGCCGTGCCAGCGAATTCGGCTTCGCCAAGGCGTCCGGTGACTGGCGCGCCGTCGTCGACGACCCGGATGTCGATGTCATCTCGCTGACCACGCCGAACCAGTTCCACCCGGAAATGGCCATCGCCATCCTCGAAGCCGGCAAGCATCTGTGGTGTGAAAAACCGATGGCGCCGAGTTTTGCGGAGGCGCAAGCAATGGCTGTGGCGGCCCAAAAGTCCGGCAAGGTGGCCGCGCTTGGCTATAACTATATTCAGAACCCAGCGATCCGCCATATCGGCGCGCTGCTCGACGAAAAGATCATCGGCGAGGTCAACCATCTGCGTATCGAGATGGACGAGGACTTCATGGCCGATCCGGAGGCGCTGTTCTTCTGGAAGCACGAGGCGGCGTCCGGCTACGGCGCGCTCGACGATTTCGCCGTGCACCCGCTGTCGCTCATCGCCGTACTGTTCGGCCGCGTTGCCCGCGTCATGTGCGACATGGCCAAACCCTATGCCGACCGCCGCGTCGCCTCGGGCGGGCGCCGCGCGGTCGAGACCTACGACATCGCCAGCATCCTGATGCATCTCGAAAACGGCATCGCCGGCACGCTGCTGGTCAACCGTTCGGCCTGGGGCCGCAAAGGCCGGATCGCCATCCAGATTTTTGGCTCGAAGGGCTCGATCCTGTACGACCAGGAGCGGATGAATGAGTTCCAGCTCTATCTGACGGCCGACCGACCGACCGAGCAAGGCTACCGCACCATCCTGGTGGCGCCGCATCATAAGCCTTATGACGCCTTCCTGCCGGCGCCCGGCCACGGCCTTGGCTTTAATGACCTCAAGATTATCGAATGCCGGGAACTGTTGACGCGACTTGCCGGCAAGCCGGCGCGGATCATCGATTTCGACGAAGGCCTGGAGATCGAGCGCACGGTGCACGCGATGGCGCGCTCGTTCGCGGAACAGCGCTGGATGGAGGTGCGGTAGTAAGCCCGCGCTGGTCTCCCCTTCCCCCTTGTGGGAGAAGGGGAGACCGAGCGAAGCTCGGTCGGATGAGGGGTGTTGGACGGATCGCTACAGCGAAGAAATAACCGCTTAAAATCCCTCAATATTTTACGCCAAGTTTCTTCCAGCACCCCTCATCCGGCTCGGCGCTGCCCGCCGATCCACCTTCTCCCACAAGGGGAGAAGGAGGTGCTCAGGCGGCTCCCGGACGGCCAGCGATCATGGCGCGTCGCGCCGACCGGCGCTGCTCGACGGCGTCGGCAAGGCCGTGCAGCACCGTTTCGGTGGTTTCCCAGTCGATACAGCCATCGGTGATGCTCTGGCCATAGACGAGCGGCTTGCCGGGCATGACGTCCTGCCGGCCGGCGACCAGATTGCTCTCGATCATGACGCCGATGATGCGCTCGTCGCCTGCCGCGATCTGGCCCGCCACGTCAGCCGCCACCAGCGGCTGGTTTTCCGGCTTCTTGTTGCTGTTGGCATGACTGACATCGATCATCAGCCGAGGTGCCACGCCGATCCGGCCGAGCTCAGCGGAGGCAGCAGCTATGCTTGCCGCGTCGTAGTTGGGCACAATGCCGCCGCGCAGGATGACGTGGCAGTCCTCGTTGCCGGTGGTCGTCGCGATGGCGCTGCGCCCACCTTTCGTCACCGCCATGAAATGGTGCGGCTGGGCGGCGGATTTCACCGCCTCGGCCGCGATCCGCAAATTGCCGTCGGTGCCGTTCTTGAAGCCGACCGGGCAGGACAGGCCTGATGCGAGTTCGCGGTGGATCTGGCTCTCGGTCGTGCGCGCGCCGATCGCGCCCCAGGCGACGAGGTCGGCAATGTATTGCGGAGTTGTCATGTCGAGGAACTCGGTCGCTGAGGGAAGGCCGAGATTGTTGACCGCCGAGAGCACGTTGCGGGCCATCCGCAGACCCTTGTCGATGTTGAAGCTGCCGTCGAGGTCGGGATCGTTGATCAGGCCCTTCCAGCCGATCGTCGTGCGCGGCTTCTCGAAATAAACCCGCATCACGATCTCCAGCCGGTCCGACAGGTTTTCACGCAGCGATGCCAAACGGCTGGCATAGTCTACGGCGGCGGCCGGGTCGTGGATTGAACAGGGGCCGACGACGACCACCAGCCGATCGTCGGTGCCGGTCAGCACCGCGTGGATCGCATTGCGTGACGCGGCAACGGTGCGCGTCGCCGTCAGCGTGCGCGGTATTTCCCGCATCACCTCGTCGGGTGTGCTCAGTTCTCTGATTTCCTTGACCCGAAGATCGTCTGTGGTCGTCAACACGGCTTATGCTCCTGATTGGGGAGACCTGCCGGCTGAAACAAAAAAGCCGCCAGGTCTGGCGGCTGTTCGGATATTGTTGCTGCAATCTTCAGATCGAGCGCAATCCTCCCGCCGCCAGCGAGTAGCTAAAGTACCAAAACGAGGCGGTCAGGTGGATCATCCGGTTCATATAGTCGAAGCGTAGGCGCTTGTCACGTGTCTGGTGAGGAGGAGGTTTACTCCAGCCCATTCGCGATTGGCTGAAGCCCCCCGAACTTCGTCATCCTCGGGTCTGCGCCGCGTCGCTGCGCTCCTTGCTCCGCCCGTGGATGACGAAGCGTTCCGCTAGACTTGCCGGCGTTATTCCGGTGACGCCCCGGCGACGCTCTGGTCGTAATCGACCAGCGACCCGGTCATGACGCCGGACTGCGGGCTGATCATATAGCTGATCAACCGGGCAAGCTGTGCCGGCTTCACCAATTGACCCATCGGCTGCGCGGCCTCGGCCCTTTCCAGCCAGTCGTCCGGCGCGTCGTGCCATTTCTTCTGCACGATCGCCTCGCCCTCGGTGTCCATCCAGCCGGGCAGCACCGCATTGCAGCGGATGCGATTGCCGCGATAGGCATTGGCGACATTCTTGGTGAGTGTCGCCAGCGCTCCCTTGCTTGACGAATAAGGCGCCAGGAACGACTGGCCGCAATGCGCCGACATCGACAGCACGTTGACGATCGAGCCCGGTGCCTGGCGCGCCAGCAAATGCGCCACCACGCCCTGCATCAGGAAAAACGGGCCGCGCACATTGGTCTGGAATATCTGGTCGAACAGATCCTCGGAGGTCTCGACCAGCGAGCCGCGAGCCGAGGTGGCAGCGGCGTTGACCAGCGCGTTGACGGTACCAAAATGGCCAATCGCCGTTTCGACCGCACGCTTGCAGTCGGCCACTTTTGAGACGTCGGCGCTGATGAAGATGGCATCGACGCCTGCCCCCTTGAGGATGGCGACAGCCTTGTCGCCCTTCTCCTGCGAGCGGCCGATCAGCGCCAGCGCCCGGCAACCCTCATCGGCCAGCGCTTCGGCGACGGCAAAGCCGATGCCTTGTGCGCCGCCGGTGACGATGGCGCGTGTTTCGGAATTGCGACCGGCGGAACCGTTCATCGCCTTGCTCCTGTGCTTGATAGTCAGATTGTTTTGTCGAGGCGGACGGTCTTGCCTTCCTTGGCCGATTTCAGCG
This sequence comes from Mesorhizobium sp. M1365, assembly GCF_040317865.1. Taxonomy (NCBI): domain Bacteria; kingdom Pseudomonadati; phylum Pseudomonadota; class Alphaproteobacteria; order Hyphomicrobiales; family Phyllobacteriaceae; genus Mesorhizobium; species Mesorhizobium sp. M1365. The sequence goes on along the minus strand of NZ_JAMYLG010000006.1, from coordinate 63,030 downwards.
CCGCATCCGCCAGCCTGAGCGCCACCAGCCCGTCCTTGCCGCTCGGCGCCGCCTTCTTGCCTGACGTCGCTGCCGCGATGAAGGCAGCGATCTCGTTGGCATAAGCGTCGAGATAACGGGTCATGAAGAAATCGTGCAGCGGCGGCCGCGTATAGCCTTTCTCATTGGCCAGTTCGATCGACACCGGCCGCTGGTTCTCGGCCGCAATCATGCCTTTCGAGCCATGCACCTCGATGCGCTGGTCGTAGCCGTAGGTGGCGCGGCGCGAGTTGGAGATAACGCATTGCTTGCCGGAGGCAGTTTCGAGGATGACGCTGACGCTGTCGAAGTCGCCGGCCCCGCCGATCTTCTTGTCGACCAGCACCGAAGCATGCGCGCTGACCGCCACCGGCTCCTCGCCGAGCAGGAAGCGCGCCATGTCGAAATCATGAATGGTCATGTCGCGGAAGATGCCGCCCGAGCGGCCGATATAGTCGAGCGGCGGCGGGCCGGGATCGCGCGAGGTGATTGTCACCATTTCGACAGTGCCGATGGCGCCGTCGTCGATCGCCTTGCGCACGGCGGCAAAATGCGGATCGAAGCGGCGGTTGAAGCCGACCATCAGGGTGGCGCCGGCCTTGTCGACGATGGCCAGGCATTCTTCCACTCTGCCGGCGTCGAGATCGATCGGCTTTTCGCAGAAAATCGCCTTGCCCGCTTTGGCGAAGCGTTCGATCAGATCGGCATGGGTATCGGTCGGCGTGCAGATGACGACCGCATCGATATCGCCGGCCTTCTCGATGGCATCGATGCTGCGCACTTCGGCGCCGTAGGCAGAGGCCAGATCGGTCGCCGCCTTCTCGAAGGCGTCGGCAACTGCGACCAGCCTGGCCTCAGGATTGGAACCGACGGCGCGAGCATGGACCTTGCCGATACGGCCGGCACCGAGAAGAGCAAAGCGAAGAGGCATGAAGAGTTTTCCTTTGAGGATGGTTCGGAAGGGAGGGCGTGTCAGCGCCTGTGGCTCGGCGTTGGCCGTTACGCCGCAAGTTCCGCCTGCCCGGTCTTGGCGCCGGTGATGTAGGAGACGATATCGTTGCCGTCGGTGTCCTGCTTGCGCAAATTGGCGACGATGCGGCCGCGCCGGAAAACGACGATGCGGTCGACCAGGTCGAACACCTGGCGCATGTTGTGAGAGATCAGGATCAGCGGTTCGCCATTCTCCTTCAGCGTGCGGATGATGTTTTCGACCTGCATCGTCTCCTGCACGCCGAGTGCCGCCGTCGGCTCATCCATGATGATGAGCTTGGAAGCAAAGGTCGCGGTTCTGGCAATTGCTACGCACTGGCGCTGGCCGCCCGACATGTGGCGGATAGTGTTGGAAAGATTGGGGATCTTGACCGCTGTGCGGACCAAGGCTGCCTCGGTCGCCTTGCGCATGAACTTGCGATCGAGGATCGAGAAGGGCCCGAGATTGAACAGCACCCGCTCGCGGCCGAGGAACAGGTTCGACGGCACGTCGAGGTCGTCGGCGAGCGCCAGGTTCTGGAACACCGTCTCGATGCCTGCCTCGCGGGCTTCGATGGGGCCGGCAAAATTCACTTCCTTGCCGTCGAACCACATCCTGCCACTGGTGCGCTGCTCGACGCCGGTGATCTGGCGTACGAAGGTCGATTTCCCCGCGCCGTTGTCGCCCATGATAGCGACATGCTCGCCCTTGCGCAGCTCGAAGTCGGCACCCTCCAGCGCATGGACGCCGCCATAATACTTGGTCAGGTTTTCGGTCTTCAGGACGATGTCCGACATGATCAAGCCCTCATTGCCCGCAGGCGTTGGCGCCACTGGTCGAGAACGACTGCGCCGACGATGATCACGCCTTTGACCATCTCCTGATAATAGGCGTCGAGGCGCAGAAAGGTGAAGCCGGAGATGATCACGCCGAAGATCAGCGAGCCGATCACCGTTCCGATGATCGAGCCGCGGCCGCCCGACAGCGAGACACCGCCGATAACCGCCATGGCGATCGCATCGAGCTCGTACATTACACCCATGCCGGCTTGGGCGGTGAGATTCTTGGAGCTCAGCACCACGGCGGCGAGCGCGGCGAGGACGCCGGCAATGACGTAGACGAGGATCTTGTGGTTGGCGATGTTGATGCCGGACATGCGCGCGGCGTCCTCATTGGAGCCGATCGCATAGCAGTGCTTGCCATATTTGGTGTAACTCAGGATCAGCTGGAACAGCACTGCGAGCGATATGAAAATGATGACCGGCATCAGCCCCTTGCCGATGGCGGCGAAACTCTCGGTCGGAAACGAGATCGGCTGCCCCTTTGACCACCATTTGGCGATGCCGCGCGCGGTGACCATCATGCCGAGCGTGGCGATGAACGGTGGGATGCGCGTGTAGGCGATCAAAGCGCCGTTGACCAGGCCGGCCAGCAGGCCGCAGCCGATCGCGACCAGCACGGGCACGATCACCGGCAGGTCGGTCCAGCCCTGGGCGATGAACATCGCCTTGGGGTTCGGGTTGCCGTTGACCGTCGCTACCTGGGCGAAGCTCATGGCTATCATCGCCGTGGCGCCGACGATCGAACCTGAGGACAGGTCGATGCCGCCGGTAATGATCACCTGCGTCACGCCGATGGCAATAATGCCGACGATCGACACCTGCAGGATGATGATCTGCAGGCGCGCTTCGTTGAAGATCGCATCGATATTGTTGCGGGTATTGAAAAGGAAGCTGTCGCCCAGGAAAACCCGGCCGATCAGCTCGAAAGCGCCGACCAGGATGACGAGCGCCAGGAAGACGTTGAATTCGGCCGGCCATGCGCGCCGTTTCGCATCATAGCTGAGCCCGCCGACGCCGTGAGATGTCTGTGCCAATCGTGCTTCCTCCGTCAGCCACGGTCTCCACTCGGCGCTGTTCAGGCCGAGAGGGAAAAGCAGAGCGGCGCTGTCTTACTTTGGCGCGCCGCTCCGTATCGGACAGGTCCGCCTCAGTTCTTCTTCAGGAACTTGTCGATATTTGCCGGCGTGACCAGCTGGAACGGGATGTAGACCTTGTGCTCGACCTTCTCGCCCTTCGCCAGCTTGAGCGCCGCGTCAAGCGCGCCGGCACCCTGGCCGGCCGCGTCCTGGAACACCGTCGCATCGAGGTCGCCCGCCTGCATCGCGGCAAGCGCATCCTGGGTAGCGTCGACCCCGCCGACGACAACCGACTTCATGTCGATGTTGGCGGCCTTCATCGCCTGGATGGCGCCGATGGCGCTTTCGTCATTATTGGCGATGACGCCGTCGAACGGCTTGCCGGTCGACAGCCAGTTGGTCATCAGGTTCTGCGCTTCTTCGCGCTTCCAGTTCGACGTCTGCTTGTCGATGATCTTGATGAAGCTGCACTCCGGCGTGGCGATCACGTCGTCAATGTCCTTGGTGCGCTGCACCGCTGCCTGGTTCGACAGCTCGCCCATGATCACATAGACGTTGGCTTCAGTCTTGCCGGCCTCCTTGAACAGGCGGCAGACCTCCTTGGTCTCGAGCGTGCCGGAATCGGCTTCGTTCGAGGCGACGAAGGCCTGGTTTTCGGGCAGCTTGTCGACGTTGACCGGCTCGCGATTGACATAGACCAGTGGAATCTTGGCAGCGGCGGCTGCGTCCGACATTGCCTGGGTCGCCGAGGTGTCGACCGGGTTGACGATGATGGCGTCGACGCCTGAGGCGGCGAAGTTCTTGATCTGGTCGAGTTGCTTGGCGACGTCGTTCTGCGCATCCTCCACCTGCAGCTCGACGCCGTCCATGCCTTTAGCCTGTTCAATCATGCCGTTGCGCAGCACGGTGAGAAAATTGTCGTCGAACAACGCCATCGACACGCCGATCTTGGCGGCAAAGGCGGACGAACTCATCAGCGCCGCGAACGCGACGCCCAAAAGCAGTTTTTTCATTTTATTTCTCCTCCACATTGGTGTCCGGCTGCACCGATCTACCCGGAATCCCCGATCTCGCAGGGAATTCTCTCCCGATTGCCATTTTTGGTTCCAGAGGCATTTGCCTGAAACAGATCTTCCGGAACGAAAGAACCAAAATGCTCAGATGGTGAAATATTTATTCCATTTCGCGTGGGCGTCAAGCGAGATTTCGCCATGAGGAATGGATTTTCGGCATTTCGAGCGCTTTTGGACGGACGCTCAGGCAAGCGAGGCCTGAAAGCATTCTGATAGATTACATCATGTCTGCCGCCGATGACCGCGACGTCAGATGTTTTCTGGCAGATAAATGTCGAAGGGCAGAAAGGTCTGGCCCGGCGCATTCGCAGCGCCGGTCTCAATGGCATGCGCCATCAGCCCGACAAGCTCGCGGCAAAGCGCCGCCAGTGGCGTCGAGATCACCATGGTCAGGAAATTATCCGCCAGCGCCGCGCGGGAGTCGGGCGTGATCTCGTTGCAGACGACCGCCGGCATCTCAGCCGGCTTTGCCTCCCTCAGCGCCGAGATCGCGCCTTCCATGCCGCCACCGGCGACATAGCAACCGGCGAGATCAGGGTGGCGGGCCAGAAGCTCGATCATTGCATCATGCGTGATCTGGTTCGCTTCCAGATTGACCAACGTCTCGAGGAGAGTGAATTCCGGCGCCTGCTCTCGAAAGAAGGAGCGAAAACCGATCTCGCGAAGCTCATGGCCATGGAAGCGATGGCTGCCGACGAAGAGGGCAACCTTGCCAGGTCTCTTCGCGGCCTTCGAGATCATCCAGGCAGCGGTGCGGCCGACCTTGCGATTGTCCAGGCCAACATAGCCCTCGCGAATACCGGACGCAAAGTCGGAAAGCAGGGAGAACACCGGTACGCCATTGGCTTTGAGAGCCTCGACGGCGACCGTCAGCGTCGGGTGATCAGGCCCGACCAGGGCGACGGCCCTGGATTTGGCGGCCAGCTTGCGCATCCGCTCGACGATCTCGTCCGGCGCCAGCGAAGCGGCGAAGTCGATGGTGGCCACGCCGCGAAAGCGCGGCGACTGCGATACCGCCAGTTCAAGCTCGCGGGCAAATTCGCTGTAGAAGACGTCCTCCCGCCTCAACAGCAGGAAGCCGAGCCGGTATTCGGGCAATTCATGGCGCATCCGCTGCTTGATCAATCCGGCTGCGTGATAGCCGATGCTGGTCGCGGCCTCATAGACGCGGCGCGCGGTTTCCTCGCGCACCGGCAAGCGGTTGTTCAGCACCCGGTCGACGGTGGCAACGCTGACCCCCGAAATGCGCGCCAGGTCGGTGATCGTCGGCCGTTTCGCCATCGCTGCCTCATTCCACTGTTTGGCCCTTTTACACCATTCTGATGGAAAATGATAGAAACTATCTTTGTGATATTGAGCCTGTCAGGGCTCGGCGTTATTTTGAACGCTGACCGAATATGATCGAGGCCTCCGCTATGGTGGATATTGGACTCCGAACCGGGAATACGAGCTCCGCAGCAGCGTCCCGACGCGACTACAGCCTGATCGGCCGCGACGCGAAGCTTGCCGTCGAGAGCGGGCTGGCGGCGGCCGAGTGGTATCACACCGACGTGCCGCGCAAGCAGATGAAGGAGCTGATGCAGCGCTCCGACGGCCCGGCGATCCGCGACACCATCATCTGGCTCGGCACCATGATCCTCAGCGGCGCCGGCGCCGCCTGGTTCTGGGGCAGCTGGTGGTGCGTGCCGTTCTTCTTCGTCTACGGCGTCCTCTACGGTTCCTCCACCGACTCACGCTGGCACGAATGCGGCCACGGCACCGCTTTCAGGACGCAGTGGATGAACGACGTGGTCTATCAGGTCGCCTGCTTCATGATCATGCGCAACCCGGTGACCTGGCGCTGGAGCCACACGCGACATCATACCGATACCATCATAGTCGGCCGCGATCCGGAGATCTCGGTGATGCGTCCGCCCGATCTGCTGCGCGTGGTGCTCAACTTCGTCGGCATTCTCGACGCCTGGCATGCGATGAGCGACATGCTGCGCAATGCAGCCGGTATCGTCAGTCCGGCCGAAAGAACCTTCATTCCCGACCAGGAGCAGCCGAAGGCAATTCGCATTGCCCGCATCTGGACGACAATCTATGCCGCGACCATTGCGCTGGCGCTCTATACCGGCTCGTTCCTGCCGCTGATGCTGGTCGGTCTGCCCAGGCTTTACGGTGCCTGGCACCATGTCATGGTCGGCCTGCTGCAGCATGGCGGCCTGGCTGAAAACGTCACCGATCACCGGCTCAACAGCCGCACCGTCTACATGAACCCGATAAGCCGCTTCATCTACTGGAACATGAACTACCACGTCGAGCATCACATGTTTCCCATGGTGCCCTATCACGCGCTGCCCAGGCTGCACGAACTGATCAAGCACGATCTGCCGGCGCCGACACCATCCATCCTGGCCGGCTACCGCGAGATGATACCGGCTTTCCTGCGCCAGCTGCGCAATGAGGATTATTTCATCAAGCGCGAACTGCCGCCGACGGCGCGGCCCTATCGCGAGGATTTCCACAGCGATAACGCTGCTGTTGCGGTGGCTGCTGAATGACAAGCCCATGCCAACGCACCAAACATCGAGGGACCCGTAAATGAGCGACTGGGTCGAGGCCTGTGACGCCGAGGACATCGACGAAGAAGACGTGATGCGCTTCGACCATGGCGGCCGCACCTTTGCCATCTATCGCAGCCCCGACGACGGGTATTTCGCCACCGACGGGCTTTGCACGCATGAGAAGGTGCATCTGGCGGACGGGCTGGTCATGGACGACGTCATCGAGTGCCCGAAGCATAATGGCCGCTTCAACTACAAGACAGGGGCTGCCAGGGGCGCGCCGGTCTGCGTCGATCTAAGAACTTATCCGGTCAAAGTCGACGCCGGCAAAGTCCTTGTCCGGATCGGTTGATGATGACGAAGGGAATGGTCATCATCGGCGCCGGCGAATGCGGCGGGCGCGCCGCCCTTGCGCTGCGCGAGCTCGGCTATGATGGCCCGGTGACGCTGGTCGGCGACGAGCCGCATCTGCCCTATGAGCGCCCGCCGCTGTCGAAAGACGCGATGGTTGCCGACGCGCCCCTGATCAAGGCGATCGCCAGTGAGGCGGTTCTGGCCGAAAGATCGATCAGGCATATCCATTCGGTCCAGGCGGTGGCGATCGTCCGAGAGGCGCATGTCGTGCGCCTCTCGGACGGTTCCGCCCTGGCCTACGACAAGCTCCTGCTGGCGACCGGTTCGGTGCCGCGCAAGCTGCCTATGCCGGGCCTTGGCGGGCGCTGCGTCTACCTCCGGACCTTCAACGACGCGCTGGCCATTCGCGCCCATCTCAGCGCCGGAAATCGCATCGCCATAGTCGGCGGCGGCTTCATCGGGCTTGAGCTTGCCGCGGCGGCACGCAGACTGGGTGCCGCGGTCACCATCATCGAGGCGCAGCCGCGCATCTTGATGCGCGGCGTGCCAGCCGAGATCGCGGAGGTCATCCATCAGGCGCATGAAGCGGAAGGCGTGAAAATCCTGTGCGGCGAGGGCATCGCCGCCATTGCCGATGATGGCGCCGAAGTGCGCATCGCGCTCGCCGGTGGACACGACATTGTCGCCGATCTTGCCGTGATCGGCATCGGCGCCGTGCCGGTGACCGGACTTGCCGCGGAGGCGGGGCTGACCGTCGGCAATGGTGTCGCCGTCGACGCCGAGCTTCGCACCAGCGACCCGGATATCTTTGCCGCCGGCGACTGCTGTTCGTTTCCGCTCGCCCTCTATGGCGGCCGGCGCGTGCGGCTCGAAGCCTGGCGCAACGCACAGGAGCAGGGCGCGCTCGCCGCAAGGAATATGCTTGGCGCCGGCGAGGCCCACGCCGCAGTGCCGTGGTTCTGGTCGGATCAGTACGGCCTGACCTTGCAGATCGCCGGCCTGTCGGACGAAGGCCGCAGCATCGTGCGCCGCGACCTCGGCGACGGCGCCTTCATCCTGTTCCACCTCGCCGAGGACGGCAGGCTGGTTGCGGCAAGCGGCATCGGCGCCGGCAACGCGGTCGCCCGCGACATAAGGCTGGCCGAGATGCTGATTGCGAAGCAGGCAAGGCCGGCGCCGGAAGCGCTAGGCTCGCAGACCATCAAGTTAAAGTCGCTGCTGGCGGCTTGATCCGCCGCGTGGATAATTGGCCGAGCGCGTTCGGCTAAAACAGCGCCTTCAGCTCCGGCAGCTTGTCGTTGACCAGCCAGCCATAGTAATTTTCCTCGGGCAGTTTTTCCGGCTCGCCCGCAGCGCGGCGCTTGTCGTTCTCGGCCTTCAGCGCATAGGCGCGCTGTTCGGGGTTGCCGACATTGTAGAGCGTCGACGTGATGCCGGGATTGCCTGAGATGTCAAAGCCGGCAATGCTTCTATAGGCGTCGATCGATTTCCGGATTGTTGCTGCGACATAAGGCAGTGTCAGGTCAGGATCCATGATGGTCTTGTAGACCGCGTTGGGATCGCCGACGTCGAGTTCCGGCAGGCCGGAAACCTTGTGCACGAGGTCGCTCATTTGCAGCGCCGTCAGCGGATTGAGCTGGCCAAGGCCAAAAGTCTGCCCGGCATAATAAGGCTGGAAGAAAGTGGCGCCTAAGCGGTCGTTGGGAAAGCTCTCGCCGTCGACGGTCTTGCCGCGGAACGACCGGTTCCACACCTGTTCGCGGCACTCCCACAGATCGTAGCTGTCGGACTTCCCTGCGCATTTCGCAAATTGCGGCCGCTGCACGAAATCGGAGATATCCTCGCCATCATAGGCAAAGGAGAGCTTGCTCGACAGATACGAAATCGCCTTGACGTAGTAGGTCTGCAGCCGGTCGTAGGCATCGACATTGTAGGTGTGCTCGCCGACGATGGCGCCGACGATATGCATTGGGTCGATGCCATAGGCCGCGGCTGCCTGCTTGATCTTGCCGCGCAACTCGGCATCGTTCTGGAGCAGCGCAAAGACTTTGCGGTATTTCGCCTGGAAGGTGGTGTTGGTCGCCTGGGTGCGCCGGCTCGAAGCGCCCGGTATGTCGGGCTGCTCGGTGTTGCGGTTGCCCGGCGGCACCATCGTTGCCGCTTGCGCGGCGAACATGGCTGCCGCCAGCGTCAGCCCCAAAATGACGAGGATCAGTTTTTTCATGCGCCGCCGCCCAAATAGTCGCCGGCAAACTAGGTAATGCTCCACCGGGAGTCGAGAGACGCCTGCACCCGACGGGACGAAAGCTTGCCGGATGCTTCCATTTGGCCACACATCGGGAATGCTGGGCCAAATTGGGGAGGCCGGGAGCAATTCCCCGACCCTCTTCGAGAATGAAGCGTCTCCTACAAGATGAAACGCGACAAGTCCGTGTTTCTGGAGAGGTCGCCGACATGCTTCTCGACATAGGCGGCATCGATGGTCACCGAGGTGCCGTTGCGGTCCGGCGCGTCATAGGAGATATCGTCCAGCACCCGTTCCATCACCGTCTGCAGCCGCCTGGCGCCGATATTCTCGACGCTGGCGTTAAGGTCCACGGCGATGCCGGCCAATGAATCGATCGCGTCATCGGTGAAGACCAGGTCGACGCCTTCGGTCTTCATCAGCGCGATATACTGCTTGATCAGGCTGGCTTCGGTCTCGGTGAGGATGCGGACGAAATCGTCCTTCTCCAGCGCCCGCAGCTCGACGCGGATCGGCAGGCGGCCCTGCAATTCCGGCAGCAGGTCGGAGGGCTTGGCGACGTGGAACGCACCCGAGGCGATGAACAGGATGTGGTCGGTCTTCACCGGTCCATATTTGGTCGCAACCGTGGTGCCTTCGACCAGCGGCAGCAGGTCGCGCTGCACACCTTCACGCGAAACACCGGCACCGATGCCGCCTTCGCGCGAGGCGATCTTGTCGATCTCGTCAAGGAAGACGATGCCGTCATTCTCGGTCGATTCGAGTGCCCTGCGCACCACTTCGTCCTGATCGAGCAGCTTGTCGGACTCGTCGCTGATCAACAGCCCGTAGGATTCCTTGACGGTCGTCTTGCGCAACTTGGTCTTCTTGCCGCCCATCGCCTTCGACAGCATGTCGTTGATGTTGAGCACGCCGATATTGGCGCCCGGCATGCCGGGAATCTCGAAGCCAGGCATGCCGCCATTGCCGGTATCGGCCACTTCGATCTCGATCTCCTTGTCGTCGAGTTCGCCGTCGCGCAGCTTCTTGCGGAAACTGTCGCGGGTGGCCGGGCTCGCCGTCTTGCCGACGAGCGCTTCGAGCACCCGTTCCTCGGCGTTGATGTGGGCACGCGCCTTGACGTCCTCGCGCATCTTCTCGCGCACCAGCCCGATGGCGATCTCGACCAGATCGCGGATGATCTGCTCGACATCGCGGCCGACATAACCGACCTCGGTGAACTTGGTGGCTTCGACCTTGACGAAAGGCGCACCGGCAAGGCGTGCCAGGCGGCGTGAAATCTCGGTCTTGCCGACACCGGTCGGGCCGATCATCAGGATGTTCTTCGGCATCACCTCTTCGCGCATCTGGCCCTCGAGCTGCTGGCGGCGCCAACGGTTGCGCAAGGCAATCGCCACGGCACGCTTGGCGTCTTTCTGGCCGATGATGAAGCGGTCGAGTTCCGAAACGATTTCGCGGGGAGAGAAGGTGCTCATGTCACTAAATTCCACTTTGCCACTGCCGAATGGACTCGAACGGATGCAGCAGCATGATCACGTTGAGTGTCAGATTGTCCCGGATGAGATAGCCGACACCGAATTCGAAGATGAGGGCGAGGGTCACGATCACCCATATAGGAAGCCTTCGCGCCATGACAAACCCCAGCACCATGGCCAGCGTGTCGGACACCGAATTGATGATGCTGTCGCCATAATAGTCGAGCGAGATTGTGCCGGCGCGGTAGCGGTCGATGATGAAAGGGCTGTTCTCGAGCAACTCCCAGCCGCCCTCTATAACCACCGCAAAGGCCAGCCTGAGCCCGATCGGCGAGCGCGGGAAAAGGAACCACGCCAGCGCATAGAACAGGAAACCGTGAATGATGTGCGAGAAGCTGTACCAGTCGGAAATATGCTGGGAATTCTCGGAGCTCTGCACGATGCCGTGCCACAGCTTGACGTAGCCGCAGGTACAGATCGGCGTCCGCCCCATGCCGTAGAGAGCCCCGGCCTGGAAGATGACCAGGCCGAGAACCAGCAGAAGCCCCATTCGCCAGCTGTCTTCGTAGGCCGAGACGGTTTTGTCGCTGGATACGCTCATGCTGCTATTGCCCCTCTTCTGCGTCACCCTGTTCGGCGTCACCCTCTGGGGCATCAATCGCCATCAGCACGGCATCGCCATATTCCGACTTCCTGCGATCGATAGCCCTGAAACCGGCCTTTTCATAGGCCCGGATAGCCCGTGCATTGGCGGGGTCCGGGTCGATGATGACGCGCGGCGTACCTTCCTCGAAAAGCTGCTCGACGAACTGCCGGACGATCGCCGAGCCGTGGCCGACCCCGACAAGCCCCGGCACGCCGATCGACAGATCGATGCCGAGCGTGCCGAACGGCTGGTCGCTATAGGGATGGCCGTCCTCCAGATGCGGATCGTAGCTCTGCAAATAGCCGATGGGCTTTCCGTCGAGCTCGATAATCAGCGGCTCGACCGAAATGCTGTCGATATGCTCGCGGATCTCCGCAATCTCGGTCTCTGGGTCGTTCCACCATTCGGCGACATGCGGCTCGGCAAGCCAGCCGGCGATCATCGGCAGGTCCCTCTGGATCACCGGCCGAAAACCATAGCGGAGGCTCCGCTCAGGCGGCATTGAGGGTTTCGACGACGAAGTTGTTGTTTGTGTAGACGCAAATGTCTGACGCGATCTGCATCGCCTTGCGGGCGATCTCCTCTGCGCCCTTGTCGCTGTCCATCAAAGCGCGTGCCGCTGCCAGCGCGTAATTGCCGCCGGAGCCGATGGCCATGACGCCAAATTCGGGCTCCAGCACGTCGCCGGTGCCGGTCAGCGCCAGCGACACCGACTTGTCGGCCACCAGCATCATTGCTTCCAGCCGGCGCAAATAACGGTCGGTGCGCCAGTCCTTGGCGAGCTCGACGCAGGCACGTGTCAGCTGGTCGGGATATTGTTCGAGCTTGGCTTCGAGCCGCTCCAGCAGCGTGAAGGCATCGGCGGTGGCCCCGGCGAAGCCGGCAATGACGTTGCCGCTTTTGCCGATGCGGCGCACCTTCTTGGCGTTGCCCTTCATGATGGTCTGGCCGAGGCTGACCTGGCCGTCGCCGGCGATCACCACCTTGCCGCCCTTGCGCACGGTCAGGATGGTCGTGGCATGCATGGTCAGTTCATTCGACATTTTCTGCTCCGATCAGCACCGATCCCATCGAGGCGATCGGCGCGTTACGAGTGACTTGATCGGCCATATGTATGCATAGGCCGGATGATTGCAAACCGGCCATCTGCCGGGCCGGACTGTGCTCCGCAGCGGTAACTGGCAATCGCCGGATCATGCTGCTAGAAGGCTTTCGTTTTCAGGCATGTGAACGCCTGAATCGTGCAAAATCTGAGACAAGGATGAGGTCATGGCGCCCCGTTCCGCCGAGATAAGCCGCAAGACCAGGGAAACCGACATCGCCGTGTCGGTTCAGGTCGACGGCTCGGGCAAATCCGACATTTCGACGGGCGTCGGCTTCTTCGACCATATGCTGGACCAGTTGTCGCGCCATTCGCTGATCGACATGACCGTGAAGGCCAAGGGCGACCTGCACATAGACGACCACCACACGGTCGAGGATACGGGCATCGCGCTCGGCCAGGCGCTGGCCAAGGCGTTGGGCGAGCGGCGCGGCATCATGCGCTACGCCTCGATCGATCTCGCCATGGACGAGACACTGACGCGGGCGGCAATCGATGTCTCCGGCCGGCCTTTTCTGGTCTGGAATGTTTCGTTCTCGTCGCCGAAGATCGGTACGTTCGATACCGAGCTGGTGCGCGAATTCTTCCACGCGCTGGCGCAGAATGCCGGCATCACGCTTCATGTCACCAATCATTACGGCGCCAACAACCACCACATCGCCGAGACCTGCTTCAAGGCCGTGGCGCGTGTGTTGCGTTCGGCGCTTGAGTGCGACCCGCGCCAGCCGGACGCGGTTCCCTCCACCAAGGGATCCCTGAAAGGATAGCGTCATGGCCATCTATGTCGTGATGAAGCCGCCAGGCCGCAGCGAAAGCGTGGACACTACCTTTATCCGTGACGGCTTTGCCTGGCTCGGCTTCCTAGTGCCGCCGCTGTGGCTGGCCTGGCACCGGCTGTGGGTCGAGGCGGCATTGGCGTTTGTCGCCATGGGCCTGCTCTCGATGCTAGGCGAAAGGCTGGACCTGGAAACAACCGGCTCGCTTTTATCCCTGCTTGTCATGCTCTTTGTCGGACTGGAAGGGCAGGGCTTGCGGATCGCAGCCCTGCGCCGTCGCGGCTGGCATGAATGGGGCGTGGTCGAGGCCGACAGGCTCGACGACGCAGACCTCCGCTATGCATTGGAAGCCGATGCTCAGTCGGATGAACAACCGACGGTGCAACGCATCGTCCCAGACGCAGCACATGCCCGGTCGGCGCAGATGGGCCTGGCGCTGGGGCTGAACCATATTCCGGGAAAGCCCTGAGATGAGGGTAGCGATCATCGATTACGGGTCGGGCAATCTGCGCTCGGCCACCAAGGCCTTCGAGCGTGCCGCGCATGAAGCCGGTATTGCCGCCGCGATCGAACTCACCGCCGATGCCGAGCGGGTCAGGACCGCCGACCGCATCGTCCTGCCCGGCGTCGGTGCCTATGCCGATTGCGCCGCTGGACTGCGTGAGGTCGCCGGCATGTGGGAAGCGGTCGAGGAGGTGGCGATCGCCAAGGCTCGGCCGTTCCTCGGCATCTGCGTCGGCATGCAGCTGATGTCGGAGCGAGGCCTGGAAAAGACCGTCACAAAGGGCTTTGGCTGGGTCGCCGGCGACGTCAAGGAGATCACGCCGGCCGATCCGACACTGAAGATCCCGCAGATCGGCTGGAACACGATTGACCTGAAGCGCAAGCATCCGCTGTTTTCCGGCATTGCGACGGGTGGCAAGGGACTGCACGCCTATTTCGTCCACTCCTACCATCTCGATGCACGGAAGGAGGATGAGGTGCTGGCGGTTGCCGACTATGGCGGCCCGGTAACGGCCGCTGTCGCTCGCGACAACCTCGCCGGAACGCAATTCCACCCCGAGAAGAGCCAGGCGCTGGGCCTGGCGCTGATCACCAATTTCCTAGGCTGGAGGCCCTGAACCATGAGCAAGAAGGGCTATTGGATGGCAATGGTCGATGTCCGCGATCCCGAGATCTACAAGCGATATATCGAGGCCAATGCCGCGGCTTTCGCGAAATACGGCGCGAAGTTCCCGGTGCGCGCCGGGCGGTACACCAGCCCGGAAGGACCGGCAGGCAATCGCCACGTGCTGGTGGAATTCGAATCCTATGAAAAGGCGCTGGAATGCTACGGCTCGCCTGAATACCAGGAGGCGTTGAAGTACAGGCTCGCCGGCTCGACCGGCCACTTTGTCATCGTCGAAGGCGCCTGAAGGTGTTTCTGTTTCCGGCGATAGACCTCAAGGACGGCAAATGCGTGCGCCTCAGGCATGGCGACATGGCGACCGCCACCATCTACAATGACGATCCCGCCGCTCAGGCGCGCGTCTTCGAAGAGCAGGGCTTCGAATGGCTGCACGTCGTCGACCTCAACGGCGCCTTCAAGGGCCAGAGCGTCAACAGCGCCGCGGTCGGCGCCATCCTGAAGGCGACGAGCAATCCGGTGCAGCTCGGCGGCGGCATCCGCACCCTGGCGCAGATCGAGGACTGGCTCGACCGTGGGCTGGCCCGCGTCATTCTTGGCACCGTGGCGGTCCGCGATCCGGATCTGGTCAGGCAGGCCTGCAAGGCATTCCCGGGCAAGATCGCTGTCGGCATCGACGCCAAGGGCGGTAAGGTCGCGGTCGAAGGCTGGGCTGAGGCTTCGAGCCTCGGCGTCATTGAACTGGCGAGGAAATTCGAGGGTGCCGGCGTCGCCGCCATCATCTACACCGATATCGACCGCGACGGTGTGCTGACTGGCATCAACTGGGACGCCACTATCGATCTCGCCGACGCGGTGTCGATCCCGGTTATCGCCTCGGGCGGGCTCGCCTCGATCGCCGACATCGTGCGCATGACCATGCCCGATGCCCGCAAGCTCGAAGGCGCGATCTCCGGCCGCGCCCTCTACGACGGCCGCATCGACCCGGCCGAGGCATTGGCGATCCTGCGTGGCAAACCGATGACAGGGTGTGAAACGTGAAGGTCTCGATTATCGTTGCTCCCTACGACAGCGGGCATTATCACGAAGGGTGCGGCCAGGGGCCGGACGCCATCGTCGGCGGTGGGCTGGTCGAAGCCCTGACCGTGGCTGGCCATGACGTCGCCGTCGAAGATATCGGCAAGGTCGGAGACGAGCAGGGGCGCGAAATTGCAACCGGCTTCGCCGTCTGCAACGCCGTCGCGACCAAGGTTAACCTCGCCCGCGATGGAGGACGCTTCCCCATTATCCTTGCTGGAAATTGCCTGACTGCCGCCGGTGCGGTTGCCGGCGAAGCTGCGGATTCGATCATCTGGATCGACCAGCATGGCGATCTCAACACGCCGGAGACGTCGGCCTACGGCTTTCTCGACGGCATGGCGCTGGCGGCGACGCTCGGGCTCTGCTGGCATCCGATGGCGGCAGCAATTCCGGGGTTCCGGCCGATAGACCCGGCGCGCTGCATGCTGGTCGATGCCCGCGACCTCGATCCCGACGAAAAGCGACTGCTGGAAACTTTGCCGATCGTGCGCACCGAATGTGCCGGTGCACTCGATATGGTCGGAAAGCTCACGGCGACAGGGACTGTGCGGGCGCATCTGCATCTCGACCTGGATGTCCTCGATCCGGATGTGTTGCAGGTGAACCGCTACGCGCACCCGGGAGGCCCGAGTCCGGAACAGCTACGGCAGCTTGCCTGCGGACTGGCCAGGTCAATCCCAATCGTCGGCGTGACGCTCTCGGCCTACGACCCGGCCTTTGATTCCCAGTCCGAAGTTCCGCCCGTCGTCGGCCAGCTGCTTGTCGACTTTCTTGCGGCGATCGAGAGGATCTGATGCTGAAAGCCCGCGTCATCCCCTGTCTCGACGTCAAGAACGGCCGTGTCGTCAAGGGCGTCAATTTCGTCGACCTGGTCGATGCCGGCGATCCCGTCGAAGCGGCAAAAGCCTATGACGCGGCCGGCGCCGACGAGCTCTGCTTTCTCGACATCACCGCCTCGTCGGAAAACCGCGAGACCATTTTCGATGTCATCGCCCGCACCGCCGAACAATGTTTCATGCCGCTGACCGTTGGCGGTGGCGTCCGTCAGGTCGCCGACATCAGGAAGCTGCTACTGGCCGGCGCCGACAAGGTGTCGATCAACACGGCGGCGGTGAAGACCCCAAATTTTGTCGCCGAGGCTGCCGACAAATTCGGCAACCAGTGCATCGTCGTCGCCATCGATGCCAAGAAAGTGTCCGCTGCGAGCGAGGCTGATCGCTGGGAGATATTCACCCATGGCGGCCGCGAGAAGACCGGCATCGACGCCGTGGAGTTCGCTCGGCGAGTGGTCGATCTCGGCGCCGGCGAGATCCTGCTAACATCGATGGACCGCGACGGCACCAAGGCCGGCTACGACATAGCCCTTACCCGCGCGGTCGCCGATGCCGTACGCGTGCCGGTCATCGCTTCCGGTGGCGTCGGCACGCTCGACCACCTTGTCGAAGGCATTCGCGACGGCCATGCCGGCGCGGTGCTGGCGGCGTCGATCTTCCATTTCGGCACCTACAGCATCGCCGAAGCCAAGCTGCACATGGCTCAGGCCGGACTGCCGATGCGGCTGGACTCGCCGGGTAATCGGTCCTAGAGCCTTTCCGGCTAAGAAGAGGCTGTAAACGCCGTCATGACCGAGTTCTCGCTCTCCGATCTGGAGAAGATTATTGGCGAACGCGCACGTTCCGGCGATCCGGATTCGTGGACGGCCAAGCTCTTTCAGCGTGGCATGAGCAAGGCAGCGCAGAAACTCGGCGAAGAGGCAGTCGAAACGGTGATCGCAGCCGTCAGCGCCGACCGGGACGCGCTTGTTTCGGAAAGCGCCGATCTCATCTATCATTGGCTTGTCGTTCTCGGCATAGCGGACATTCCGCTGAGCGATGTGCTCAACGAGCTTGAACGCCGCACCGGTCGTTCGGGCATCGCCGAAAAGGCGTCTCGGGTGGACCGGGGCTGATCGCTGCGGAGGAACTCGATGGACCAGCTCGCTCCTACCGAGAAGTATTCACCCTATCGTTTCTTCTCGGCCGAGCAATGGTCGCGGTTCCGCGCTGATACGCCGATGACGCTCACCGAGGACGAGGTCCGTCGTCTGCGGTCGCTGAACGATCCGGTCGATCTCCACGAGGTCGAGCGCATCTATCTTTCGATGTCGCGGCTGTTGTCGGCTCATGTCGAAGCCAGTCAACTCCTGTTCAGGCAGCGCCAGGCCTTCTTCAACGCGCTGGACGCGGCCAAGACACCGTTCATCATCGGCATTGCCGGTTCGGTCGCGGTCGGCAAATCGACCACGGCGCGCGTGCTAAAGGAGCTGCTGGCGCGCTGGCCGTCGAGTCCCAAGGTCGACCTGGTCACCACCGACGGGTTCCTGCTACCGAACGAAGTCCTGCGCCGCAACAACCTGATGGAGCGCAAGGGCTTTCCCGACAGCTACGACGTCGGCGCCCTGCTGCGCTTCCTGTCCGGCATCAAATCGGCGCAGCGCAACGTCCGCGCGCCGGTCTATTCGCACCTGACCTATGACGTCATTCCGGGCGAGTTCCAGACTATCGACCGGCCCGACATCCTGATCTTCGAAGGCATTAATGTCCTGCAGCCGGGTAAGCTGCCGAAGGACGGCAAGATCGTGCCTTTCCTGTCGGATTTCTTCGACTTTGCCATCTACATCGATGCCGAGGAGGCGCTGATCCATCACTGGTATATCGCCCGCTTCATGCGGCTGCGCGAAACCGCCTTCCGCGACCCGGCCTCCTTCTTTCACCGCTATTCGCAACTTTCCGAGGATGCGGCCCGCGCCATCGCCGAGGGCCTGTGGACCAACATCAACCTGAAGAATCTGCGCGAGAATATATTGCCGACCCGCGCCCGAGCCGATCTCATCCTGCGCAAGGGCGCCAACCATCTGGTCGAGGAAGTGGCGCTCAGGAAACTGTGAAATCCCGGGACATTCCTTAAAGTCATCTT
The DNA here is from genome assembly GCF_040317865.1 of Mesorhizobium sp. M1365. Lineage (NCBI taxonomy): Bacteria > Pseudomonadati > Pseudomonadota > Alphaproteobacteria > Hyphomicrobiales > Phyllobacteriaceae > Mesorhizobium > Mesorhizobium sp. M1365. The sequence goes on along the minus strand of NZ_JAMYLG010000006.1, from coordinate 44,743 downwards.
AACCCAGTCTTTCTATTGTCGGGCCTGATCTGCGGGCTCGGCAAACAAATGAATGCGCCATTCCTAAACATCGATCGGCCGGCAGCTGACCGCATCGCACGTCCGGGCAGCGGCGGCGCAACGATTGCCCTGATCGTGCCTGTCCACAATGAGGAAGGCGCAATTGCTCCATTCCTGAAGGCGGTATGCGAAAGCACCGCGCCGCTGAAGGACAAAGGCGTTGCCCTCGAGTTCATCTTCGTCAACGACGGCAGCAGCGATACGACGCTCGAAAAGCTGATCGAAGCCCAACAAACCGATCCACGCATCCACGTAATCGACCTTTCACGCAATTTCGGCAAGGAAGCCGCGATGACCGCGGGGCTCGACAGCTGCGATGCCGATGCAGCGATCCCGATGGATGTCGATATGCAGGATCCGCCGCATGTCATTCCGCTGCTTGTGGAAAAGTGGCGCGAGGGTTTTGAGGTTGTTCTGGCCAAGCGAGCCAATCGGTCGAGCGACAGCTTTCTCAAGCAGCGCTCCGCCTCGATGTTCTACCGCGTTCACAACTGGATCGCGCAGCAGAAGATCCCGCACGATGTCGGCGACTTCCGTTTGATCGACCGCCAGGTCATCCAGGCGCTGCGGTCTTTGCCCGAACGCCGTCGTTTCATGAAGGGCCTGTTCGCCTGGGTCGGGTTCCGCACCGCGAGCGTCGAATATGTCCGCGATCAGCGCATCGCCGGCCAGTCGAAATTCTCCGGCTGGAAGCTGTGGAACTTCGCGCTCGAAGGCATCACCAGCTTCTCCACCGCTCCGCTTGAAATCTGGACCTATGTCGGCGCGACGATTTCCGCGCTGTCGTTCCTCTACGGCCTGCTGATCGTCGCCAAGACAATGATCTTTGGCGTTGATGTGCCCGGCTACGCCTCCCTGCTGGTCAGTGTTCTTTTCCTTGGCGGCATCCAGTTACTCGGCATCGGCATCATCGGACAATACCTCGGCAGGGTCTACGCCGAGATCAAGCAGCGTCCGATCTACATCGTGCGCCGCAAATATGAGGGAATGAGCTGATGGAGATCGACGCCTACCGACAGATGGCCGCCACCGAAGACGAGCATTGGTGGTTCTGCGGGCGTCGCGCCATCGCCGAGGCGGTCATTCGCAGCATCGGCCTGCCTGAAAACGCGCGCATCGTAGAGATCGGCGCCGGTACCGGCGGCAACATCCGGATGCTGGAGCAGTTCGGCGCAGTGACGGCAGTCGAGATGAGCGATCTCGCGCGCAGGATTGCCTGGGAAAAGACCGGCCGCGACTTCCTCGCCGGACATCTGCCGGACAACATTCCTGTCGCGCCGCAAAGCTGCGACCTCGTCTGCCTGTTCGACGTGCTGGAACATGTCGCCGAAGACGAGGCGTCGCTTGCCGCGATCCGCCAGATGCTGAAGCCGGGCGGCAGCGTCGTCCTCACGGTGCCAGCACACCAATGGTTGTGGAGCACGCATGATGTTGGGCTGCATCACATGCGGCGCTATTCACGCAATCTGCTGCGTGAACGAATTGAAAAGGCTGGTTTCGCGATCGACCGGCTGAGCTACACAAATGCCGCGCTCTTCCCGGTAGCGGCGCTGGCACGACTGGTGGACAGGTTGCGCAGGCCGGCCTTGCCAGCCGGTCATGCCACGCCGCCGAAACCACTGAATGCGGCGATGAAGGCAGTGTTTTCGGCGGAAGGCCGCATCATACCAAATGCAAGCTTGCCCTTCGGCGTTTCGCTGCTGGCGGTGTTCCGCAGGGACAGCGCCGTCGAAACCGCTCGCCTCGACGAGAAATTGGCAGCTTGACCGCGTCATGGGCACCGGCTCGTATCGTCGACTATCGCGTTTTGCGCTGATTGGCATTGCGTCGACGCTGATCTACGCCGTTTGCGCTTTCCTGCTGTCGCGTGGACAGGCGACGGCGGCCCTACCGGCGGCGCTCACATCGTTTGCGGCCTACGCCGTCGCCGCGCTGTTCTCCTACACCGGGCATAAATATTTCACCTTCACCTCGGGCGGCAGCCACGCGATGGAACTGCCCCGCTTCCTCCTGCTCACCGCTTCCGGCCTCGCCGTCGCGATCGCCCTGCCGGGGCTTTTGACCCAGATGCTCGGCGTCCCTGCCGCAATCCCGATCCTGCTCACCTGCATTGCCGTGCCGGTCATCAACTATGTCGTCCTCGGGCGCTGGGTGTTTCGTGGTCTCTAGCGCGCGACCCCTCAATGAACTGCTGCCCGGCGCCAACCGCTTCTCGCCCTTTGCGGGCGTAGCGGGTGCTCCGTTGCTGCTGGCCTGCCTGGTCGTCACATACGCCGTCTGGCTATCCACCGTTGCAATCCCGACCAATGTCGACGTGTCATGGCTTCTGGTCGTCTGCGACCGCCTGCTTGGCGGAGAGCGGCTCAACACCGACATCGTGGAGACCAACCCCCCTTTCTCGATCTGGCTCTACATGCCGTTCATGCTCCTGGAAAAGCTCACTGGCATGCGTGCGGAATTCTGGCTGACGCTTGGCGTCGTTTGCCTGAGCCTGGCCAGTCTTTTCGGTTCCGTCCGTATTCTCGCGCGCGATGAACCGGTCTACCGGCAGCCCCATGCGCTGTGGGCGGCAGCGGCGGCCCTGTTTTTGATCCTGTGTTTCATGCCGGATCAATTCGGCCAACGCGAGCACTTCGCATTGATTGCCATTCTGCCTTGGGTGGCGTTGCAATGCACACGTCAGCGGAACCTGGATTTCAGCGCGGGCTCGCGCCTGGAGCACATGGTCGCGGGTTTCGGCGCGGCGGTCGTGGTCATGGTCAAGCCGCCCTATTTTGTGCTGGCCTTCATGTTGCCGTCGCTCTGTCTTGCGCTTGAAAGGCGGTCGCTGAGACCGCTCTTCGTCGCAGAGAACCTGGTGGGCGCTGCGATCGTGGCCGCCTATATAGCGTCCATCGCGCTCTTCGACCGCGCTTACGTCAGCGACGTCCTGCCCTTGGTCAGGGAGGTCTATCTTCCGTTGAGGGCCTCTGCCGCCGATATGCTGGCAAACTGGCCGAAAGTGGTGCTGCTTCTGGCCGCCGCCACCGTGCTTGCGGCCGGCGGCCTGAGAAAGACGAACTGGGACGTCAGGATTCCGCTCCTGACCGCCCTGGGGTTCATTCCGGCCTTCATTGTCATGGGCAAGGGTTGGCCCAATCACGCGCTGCCGATGGTCGTTGTTGCGACACTTGCATTTGGCATCCAGCTTGTGCGGTTCGGCACATTCGGCAGTGCAGGCTTCGTTCGCAAGGCCGCCCTGATCTTCGGCTGCGTGCTGGTGCTGCAAATAGCGGTCAGGGCACAGTACGCGGCGCTGACGACGGATAACGGCCCGATCGCCCGGTCTGTCGCCGCGATCCGCGCAACGGTCGAAACCCCGGCCATCATGTCGATTGCCGACCAGATGCAGGTTGCCCATCCCCTCGCCAGGCTGGTCGGCGGCAGGTTCATATCACGCCATCCGAGCGCCTGGGCGGTCTCCAACGCGGACACGCTCGCCCGCGTCACCGGCGATCTCGAACGGAGACCGGAACTTGAAAGCATCCGCGATCGGGTGATCGGCGAAAACGCCGCCGAGATATCAGCGAAGAAGCCCGATATCGTGCTGTCAGGCTCGCCGGCGTGGACTGCCCTGATGCTGCAGGACAAGCGGATCCAGGTCGCCTTGGCCGGCTATCGTCTGCTGCACGCCGAGCCGGAAATCACTGTCTATCTGCGTTACACGGCGCCTGCGCCGCTCCAAACCGATTGAGCAGGAGCCCCCGGAAACCCATGACACGGCTGGATCCAATCGCTCCACTGGACGACATATGGCTCGATCTCGAGAGCCTCGGTGCAACAGCATGAGCGTCTCGAACGACATTGGCGGCTTGAGCCGCTGGCGCGACCGGGATATTGCGGCGTCGCTGCTTCCTAGCCGCAATGTCCTGGCCATTGCCGCAGTCACCGTCTTCTCGATCTTCTGGCAGCGACGTTGGGGGACTGTTCCCGACACTAGCTGGCTGATCACGGTCTGCGAGCGTATGCTGTCCGGTGAGCGGCTTTACTCGCAAATCTACGAGACCAATCCCCCATTCAGCGTCTGGCTCTATCTGCCGCCAGTGGCTGCAGCCAGATTGCTGGGCACCGCCCCGGAAATCCTGGTTGAGGCCTGGACATACCTTGCCGTGCTTATCGGACTTTCGCTCTCGGGCGTGATCGTCAAGCGTGCGGGTTTCACCGAAACTGCATCATTGTTTGCACTGGGGCCAGCGTTTTGCGCAATGTTGGTGGTCTTCCCCGGAAATGCCTTCAGCGAGCGGGAGCATATCGGCATGGCACTTTTCATGCCGCTGCTTGCGCTTCATGCCTGGCGCGCGCGCAGAGATGCAGCTGCCCAACCAGACCCCGGGCTCGCCGTACTCGCCGGCCTGTCGGGCAGCATTCTGCTACTGGTCAAGCCCTACTATGCGATCATGGTGTTGGCGCCGGCGCTGGTCGTTGCAGTGCGCCGGCGCAGTCTGAAATCGATCTTCGCCCTGGAACACTGGGTCATTGGCGGCATCTGCGTTGTCTATCTCAGCACGGTCACGCTGATCCATCCGGAATTTGTGCGCGACATCTATCCCCTCTTGGCGGACGTTTATGCAAAGATCGGCATCTTTTGGCCGATTGTGATCGGCTACGGTTTCTCGTGGTGTTTCCTTGTCTTCCTGATCTGGTGGCTGTGGCCGGCCAGGCGGTTTCCAGAGCTGGCGGCGGTAGCGTTGGCGGCATCGATCGCCGGCATGTTTCCCCTGTTCTACCAAGCCAAAGGCTGGTCTTATCATGCCTATCCCGCGATCTTTTGCGCTGTGGCAGCCATTTTCTGCCTGTTGGCACTGCCCAGGATCGTGCAGCGGCCGTCGAAGCTGTTGACGTTCGTGACGGCTCCTTCGCGAGCTTGGGCATTGGCGGCGGTGGCAATCGCTTTCTTGCCGTACTGGAGCACCCAGAAACCAGGGCCGGCGCTGGTTGCTGCAATTCGCGCCGCCACCGATCGGCCGACCGTAGCGTTGGTTAGTTCGGATATTTCCTCGGGACATCCGTTGAACCGTATGATCGATGGGCAGTTCGTTTCGACCCACGTCAGCGATTGGCTTGGAGCGTTCGCACTTTCCCTGTCCCGGCAGGCAGCTCTCTCGGGTGACACCGCCGAAGCCATGCGTTACCGAGCCATCATGGCGCGCTACGTCGAAAGCAAACGCGAAGAGTTCGTGCGTCTGCGCCCGGATATCGTCGTCTTCAAGAAAAACAACACGATGTGGACAAGCCAACTGATGGGGCATTTTGGCTTTGACGCCATCCTGGCGCACTACCGCATTCTTATCGAGGACGAGACCGAGCGCATCTATCTGCGCGACGATTATGTCCGCCCGGGCCGCCGGCCACCCGAACAGCCTATTTCGGCATCGTCACCCGTCGCAGCGTCAGATTGATGCGGCCGCCACTCCTGAGCAATGCCGAGGTCGACGGGTAGATACGGTCGACGCCGTGAAAGCAGAGCCGCCCTTCGCCGCCAAGCACGACGACGTCGCCGCTCCTCAGCCTGAACGATTTGGTGGCGCCGTCGCGCGTCGTCTGGCCGACCCGGAACAGGCAATCGTCGCCGAGCGACACCGAGACGACAGGCGCGGAGAAATCGCTCTCGTCGCGGTCCTGGTGAAGACCCATCTTGGCATCCTGCGCATAGAAATTGACCAGGCAGGCTTCCGGCGGGTGCGCATAGGCAGATACATCCCGCCACAGTTCGAGCAGCATCTCCGGGATCGGCGGCCAAGGCCTTCCGGTCACCGGATGGGTCGGCTGGTAGCGATAGCCGTGCTCCTTGTCGGTGACCCAGCCCAGCGGACCGCAATTGGTCATGCGCACGCTCATCTCCTTGCCGGTACGCGGCATCGCCGGCACGAACAGCGGCGCGTTCTGCACGATCTGCCTGATATCTTCCACCAGCACTTCCTGCATGGCGCGCGACAGGTAGCCGGGCATATGGCGGACGCCTTTGGGCAGTACGAGCATCGCGTCGCTTAATCCGTTGGTCTGGAGAAATCAGAATGCCACCGTCAAATGAAAACGGCGACCCGAAAGCCGCCTCCGACGGTGGCTGCGCGCTTTAACCGGCGATCTGAGATCCGAAGCCGCTTCGGCTGTCACTCATCCCCGACCCGGCCGCGCAGTTTCTTGATCGAGCCGCGCCCGGCCTTGCTCTTGAGCCGTCTTTCGACCGCGCCTTTAGACGGCCTGGTCTTCTTGCGCGGCGGTGGTGGTGGTTCGGCGGCCTTGGCGACCAGTGCCGTCAGCCGCGCCCGGGCGTCCGCCCGGTTCTGCTCCTGGGTGCGGAAGCGTCCGGCTTCGATGACGATAACGCCGTCCTTGGTGGCGCGCTGGCCGGCAAGCTTGATGGTCCGTTCGCGCACCCGCTCCGACAGGCCAGCCGCATTGGCGGCATCGAAGCGCAATTGCACTGCCGTCGCCACCTTGTTGACGTTCTGGCCGCCCGGGCCGGACGAACGGATGAAGTCCTCGTGCAGGTCGCCCGGATTAATCACCGCATCGTCGGTAATGATGATCTTGTCGTCGGCGTTCATGCCGCACTCATGGCGCGGCAGGCGAAAAAAGAAAAGGCCCGATCGAAGCCGGGCCTTGAAGCATCACCAGGGGCGACGGCTATTCAGCCGCTACCTGCATGCGCGGTGCGGCGCCGAGCACGGTGGCGTCGACATGGGCTTCGAACTTTTCGAAATTGTCGACGAACATGCCGACGAGCCTTGCCGCCTGCCGGTCGTAGGCGGGCTTGTCGATCCAGGTCGATCTAGGGTCGAGAATGGCGCGGTCGACGCCGGCAACCGTCACCGGTACGTCGAAACCGAAATTGGCGTCGGTGCGGAAGTCGGCCGCTTTCAGCGAGCCGTCGAGCGCCGCCGCAAGCAGCGCCCGCGTAGCTTTGATCGGCATTCGCTTGCCGGTGCCGTAGGCGCCGCCGGTCCAGCCGGTGTTGACCAGCCAGCAATCGACGCCGTGGCGGGCGATGAGCTCGCGCAGCAGATTGCCGTATTCCGACGGATGCCGCGGCATGAACGGTGCGCCGAAGCATGTCGAAAATGTCGCTTCGGGTTCCGTAACGCCCTTCTCGGTCCCCGCCACCTTGGCGGTATAGCCGGAGAGGAAATGGTACATGGCCTGCGCCGGGGTCAGCCGCGCGATCGGCGGCATCACACCGAATGCGTCGGCGGTCAGCATGATGATGTTCTTAGGGTGGCTGGCGCGCCCCGTCTTGCTGGCGTTGGGGATGAAGTGGAGCGGGTAGGCGCAGCGTGTGTTTTCGGTCAGCCCGCCGTCGTCGAAATCCGGCACGCGGCCTGCGTCGAGCGCCACATTCTCCAGCACCGTGCCGAAGCGCTGGGTGGTGGCGAAGATCTCCGGCTCGGCTTCGGCCGAAAGCTTGATCGTCTTGGCATAGCAGCCGCCCTCGAAATTGAAGATGCCGTGCGGTCCCCAGCCATGCTCGTCGTCGCCGACCAGCGTGCGCGACGGGTCGGCCGACAACGTCGTCTTGCCGGTCCCGGAAAGGCCGAAGAAAACGGCCGCGTCGCCGACGGGCCCTTCATTGGCCGAGCAGTGCATCGGCATCACACCTTTTGCCGGCAGCAGATAGTTGAGCACGGTGAACACCGACTTCTTCATCTCGCCGGCATACGAGGTACCGCCGATCAACACGATCATGTGCGAAAGATCGACGGCAATCACCGTTTCGCCGCGCGTGCCGTGGCGGGCGGGATCGGCGCGAAACGACGGCAGGTCGATGATCGTCAAATCGGGCATGAAATGCTCGAGTTCGGCGGCGGCCGGTCGGATGAGCAGATTGCGGATGAACAAGGAGTGCCAGGCAAGCTCCGTGATCACCCTGGTCGGCAGCTTCAGTTCCTCGTCGGCGCCGCCGACCAGGTCCTGCACATAAAGGTCCTTTCCGGCCGCGTGGGCGCGAAAATCGGCAAGCAGCGTATCGAACTGGATCGGCGAAATCGCTTTGTTGTTGTCCCACCATATATGCGGCGTGGTGCTTTCGTCGCGCACCACGAATTTGTCCCTGGGCGAGCGGCCGGTGTGCTGCCCGGTCTCGGCGGCAAGCGCGCCATGCGCGGTGAGTCGGGCCTCGCCACGGCGGATTGCCTCCTCGTAGAGCGCGGACGCGCCGAAATTATAGCGTACCACGCCCGTGGTTCTCAGGCCGATGCGATCGATTGCACATGCAGGATTGCGTTTGCCGGCTTCCGACATGGGTGTCCCTTCTTCGATTTACCGCGTCTTTACCGGCGAATTCCGGAACCCCCATTGCAGGAGCTAAAAACGTCAAAACCAGAAAAGGCGAATGATATCAAATCATTAATCGATTTAAATATTTTGAAAGTTGTTTAAATCGTTTATATGTGCAAAAACACTGATGGTTGCCCAAAGGATTGGCGATGTTCATTCGTCCAATCCATATCGAGGTACAATTGTGGCCGTCGACATGCCGCGCGTGACAGCGGATACAGCCTGTGCCACATTTTGTACCTAATTTGTCCTGCAAAAGCCCCTTCTCGACGAAAGAAGGGACAGCTCATGAGGGAGCCGCTTGAAATGGCAACAATCGCGCTTGTCGACGACGATCGCAACATTCTGACTTCGGTTTCGATCGCCCTCGAATCCGAGGGTTATCGGGTCGAAACCTACACGGATGGGGCATCGGCGCTGGAGGGACTGGCGGCGCGCCCGCCGAACCTCGCCATCCTTGACATCAAGATGCCGCGCATGGACGGCATGGAGTTGCTGCGCCGGATGCGTCAGAAATCCGACCTGCCAGTAATCTTCCTGACCTCCAAGGACGATGAGATCGATGAACTGTTCGGCCTCAAGATGGGCGCCGACGACTTCATCCGCAAACCCTTCTCGCAGCGTCTTCTGGTGGAGCGCGTCCGCGCCGTGCTGCGCCGCGCCAGCACCCGCGAGGCGGCGGCCAAGGCGCCCAACCAGCAGGCCCGGTCGCTTGAGCGCGGCCAGCTTGTCATGGACCAGGAGCGCCACACCTGCACCTGGAAGGGCGAGCCGGTGACGCTTACCGTCACCGAGTTCCTCATCCTGCATTCGCTGGCACAGCGTCCGGGGGTCGTAAAAAGCCGTGATGCGCTGATGGATTCGGCTTATGATGAGCAGGTCTATGTCGATGACCGCACCATCGACAGTCATATCAAGCGGCTGCGCAAAAAGTTCAAGGCCGTTGATGATGACTTCGAAATGATCGAAACCCTTTACGGAGTCGGATATCGGTTCCGCGAAGCTTGAGTCGAGCGGGAGCTGCTATTCGATGGCAGTGCAAGTAGAGCGAGTGAGACGGTCGGGCGCCGCCAGGCGCCCGCCGCGGATTCTGCCCGCCTTCGTGTCGAAAATTACGGTGCCGATGCGCCGGTTTCTCGGCCATCACATCTTTTCCAGCCTGACGCGGCGTATCCTCTTTCTCAACCTTGCCGGCCTTGCCGTCCTGGTCACCGGCATTCTCTATCTCAATACCTTTCGCGACGGGCTGATCGACGCCCGTGTCGAGAGCCTGATGACTCAAGGCGAGATCATCGCCGGCGCGATCGCCGCCTCGGCGACGGTCGAGACCGATTCGATCAGCATCGATCCGGAGAAGCTGCTCGAGTTGCAGGCCGGCGAAAGCCTCGGCCCGGGCTCCGATCAGCTCGACAATCTCGATTTCCCGATCAATCCGGAACGCGTGGCGCCGGTGCTCAGGCGGTTGATCTCGCCGACGCGCACACGCGCCCGCATTTACGACCGCGACGCCAACCTGCTGCTCGATTCCCGCCATCTCTATTCGCGCGGCCAGATCCTTCGCTACGATTTGCCGCCGGTCGAAGAGGAACAGCCAGACCTTCTGGAGCGCATCCAGAAATTCGTCTTTGATTTCTTCCGCAACAAGCAGCTGCCTGTCTATCGCGAGCAGCCGGGTGGCAACGGCGCCGCGTTTCCGGAAGTGGTCAAGGCGCTTACCGGCAGCCCGTCGACGATCGTGCGGATCTCGGAGCAGGGCGAGCAGATCGTTTCTGTGGCGGTGCCGATCCAGCGCTTCCGTGCCGTTCTCGGCGTGCTGATGCTGTCGACCGAAGGCGGCGACATCGACAAGATCGTCGCGGCCGAGCGCAAGGCGATCCTGCGCGTGTTCGGCATTGCCGCCCTGGTTACCGCCATCCTGTCGATGCTGCTGGCCTCCACCATCGCCAACCCGCTGCGCCGGCTTTCCGCGGCGGCGGTCAGGGTTCGCCGCGGCGTCAAGAACCGCGAGGAAATCCCCGACTTCTCCGACCGCCAGGACGAGATCGGCAATCTGTCGATCGCCGTGCGCGACATGACCAATGCGCTCTACGCCCGCATCGAGGCGATCGAAAGTTTTGCCGCGGATGTCTCGCACGAGTTGAAGAACCCGCTTACCTCGCTGCGCAGCGCGGTGGAGACATTGCCGCTGGCCAGGAACGACAATTCGCGCAGCCGGCTGATGGATATCATCCAGCACGATGTGAGGCGGCTTGACCGTCTCATCACCGATATTTCCGATGCCTCCCGTCTCGATGCCGAGCTGGCGCGGGAAGATGCAGGAACCGTCGACCTCAAGAAGTTCATCACCGATCTGGTCGCCGTCTCGCGCGAGGCCACGCGCAACAAGAAGGCGGTCGAGATCGAATTCAAGGTCGCCAAACTGCCACAGGGCGTGAAAGGCTACTTCGTCGTCGGTCATGATCTGAGGATCGGCCAGGTGATCACCAACCTGATCGAGAATGCCCGCTCGTTCGTTCCCGAGGAACGTGGCCACATCACCATATCGCTGGCGCGCGCCGGCAAGTTCAACATCGTCACCATCGACGACAATGGACCCGGTATCCGGGCCGATAACATCGATCGCATTTTCGAGCGGTTCTATACCGATCGGCCGGCCGGCGAGGCGTTCGGTCAGAACTCGGGCCTTGGCCTGTCGATATCCAGGCAGATCGTTGAAGCCCATGGCGGCACGCTGAGCGCCGAGAACATCCCGGGCACCAAGCCTGGCGAGATCAAGGGCGCGCGCTTCGTGGTGACGCTGCCGGCGGAAGGCTGACGGATGAATTCCAATCACGCCTGGTCCTATTGTGCAGCCTGAAAATATTCACGGCACCGCGATCCTGATGGGTGATCGCGGCATTCTCATCACCGGACCGTCCGGTTTGGGCAAGACGACGCTGGCGCTCGCCCTGATCGATCATTGCAGCCAGCGTGAGCTGTTTTCCCGGCTGATCGGCGATGACCAGCTCTATGCTGCAGATTGCGACGGGCGGCTGGTCTGCCGCGCACCAGCCAGCATAGCCGGCCTCGTCGAGGTGCCGGGATTCGGCCCCAAACCGATACAGTTCGAGCCAAGCTGCGTGATCGACCTCATTATCCGGCTGGTGCCAGCCGGCAAAATGGCCCGCTTCCAGGAAGACTGCAGCGAACTCGTTGTCGGCGTACCAGTGCCGCGCATCGATCTTGCCGGGCGCAATGTAGCGGCGGCCTTGCCGGCAGTGATGTCGCGCCTGTCGATTGCACCTTTCCTGTGATCCGATTTCGATTTTTTGCTGCAATGCGTCAAATTGGCTTGGGCCGGCGCAATTTTGGGCTTGTCAACGGGCCTTGCGTCGACAAGATAGCGCTCCCGCCACCTGGAACGGTCGGCGAGCATAAAATGCGCCTGTGAAGCGGCGATGACGGGAGCCACCAAAGAATGATCGGACTCGTGCTTGTAACGCACGGTCAACTGGCCGCCGAGTTCCGCAATGCCGTGGAACATGTCGTTGGGCCACAAGACAATTTCGAGACCGTGGCGATCGGTGCCGACGACGATATGGAACAGCGCCGCCGCGACATTATCGAGGCAGTCGGCCGCGTCGATACGGGATCAGGCGTCATCGTTTTGACCGACATGTTCGGCGGCACGCCCTCTAACCTCGCCATTTCCGTGATGGAATCCGGGCGTATCGAGGTCATTGCCGGCATGAACCTGCCGATGCTGATCAAGCTGTCCAGCGTTCGCAAGGGCGACAACATGACGGCCGCGCTGGATGAGGCGCAGGCTGCCGGCCGCAAATACATCAATGTCGCCAGTCAACTCCTGAGCAGCAAATGAGCGCGCTGTTGCCGGAAAAGGACAAGATCGTTCGCGACTTTCCAATCGTCAACCAGCGCGGCCTGCACGCACGCGCCTCGGCCAAGTTCGTTCAAATCGCCAGCGGCTTCAACGCCACGGTCCAGGTCGAGAAGGACGGCGTCAAGGTCGGCGGTACCTCGATCATGGGCCTGATGATGCTGGCGGCGAGCCCCGGTTATTCGATCCGCGTCACCGCCACCGGCCCGGAGGCCGAGGAGGTTATCGATGCGCTGGAGCAACTGGTTGCTTCCCGTTTTGGCGAGGAATGCTGACGGCTTCGCCGACGGCACCTGCTACGGCATGTTCGGGCGCAACCTTGCGGCGGTGAAGGAAATCGCATTTTTGCGCGACCGTCGCGTATTTTGTTCTTGCTTTGTGCCGGCAGCTATGCTACTAATTTCGCTATGGTGCCAATTGGCCCCGAAGACCCGCCCGCCGAGGCGGGTTTTTGTTTCCGGCTTTGAAAGTGTTGCCGATTTGAGGTCTGAGGGACGGCCACCTTGGACAGCACCCCTTCTGCGCGCTCTCATGGCCGCCGCCGCTGAAGACATGCACGGATAAAGATTTCTTTATATCCCATTGTCGTCCCACTCCCGATCTGCTAGTCAGGCCGGCAACTCGCGCCCTCCGAAATGCCTTCGGGGCGGGCGCGTCCCGCAATCAATTCGCATCGGAGCACTGCCATGACGGGTAGCAAGGACTATGTGGTCGCTGACATCGCGCTTGCGGGCTGGGGCCGCAAGGAGATCGAGATCGCCGAAACCGAAATGCCCGGCCTGATGGCCTGCCGCGAGGAATTCGGCGACAAGAAGCCGCTCAAGGGCGCGCGCATCACCGGTTCGCTGCACATGACCATCCAGACGGCGGTGCTGATCGAAACGCTGAAAGCGCTCGGCGCCGACATCCGCTGGGCTTCCTGCAATATCTTCTCGACCCAGGACCACGCTGCCGCGGCCATTGCCGAGGCCGGAATTCCGGTGTTTGCCGTCAAGGGCGAGACGCTGGAGGATTATTGGGTCTACACCGACAAGATCTTCCAGTGGGCCGATGGCGGCACCTCCAACATGATCCTCGATGACGGTGGCGATGCCACCATGTACATCCTGATCGGCGCCCGCGCCGAGGCCGGCGAGGATGTGCTGTCCAATCCGGGCAGCGAAGAGGAAGAGATCCTGTTTGCCCAGATCAAGAAGCGCATGCAGGCATCGCCCGGCTTCTTCACCAAGCAGAAGGAAGCGATCCGCGGCGTCACCGAAGAGACGACGACCGGCGTCAACCGGCTCTATCAGTTGCAGAAAAAAGGCCTGCTGCCGTTCCCGGCGATCAACGTCAATGATTCCGTCACCAAGTCGAAATTCGACAACAAATATGGCTGCAAGGAATCGCTTGTCGACGGCATTCGCCGCGGCACCGACACGATGATGGCTGGCAAGGTCGCGGTTGTCTGCGGCTATGGCGACGTCGGCAAGGGCTCGTCGGCTTCGCTCAAGGGCGCCGGCGCCCGCGTCAAGGTCACCGAGGTCGATCCGATCTGCGCGCTGCAGGCGGCGATGGACGGTTTCGAGGTGGTCACGCTCGAAGACGCGGCGCCGACGGCCGACATCGTCATCACCACCACCGGCAACAAGGACGTCGTTACCCTCGACCACATGCGCCTGATGAAGGACATGGTGATCGTCGGCAACATCGGTCACTTCGACAACGAGATCCAGGTGGCCTCGCTGCGCAACCTGAAATGGACCAACATCAAGCCTCAGGTGGATATGATCACCTTCCCGGACGGCAAGCGGATGATCCTTTTGTCGGAAGGCCGCCTGCTCAACCTCGGCAACGCTACCGGCCACCCGAGCTTCGTCATGTCGGCGTCATTCACCAATCAGGTGTTGGCCCAGATCGAGCTGTACACCAAGCCCGGCCAGTACGAGAACCAGGTCTATGTCCTGCCGAAGCATCTCGACGAAAAGGTCGCGCGCCTGCATCTCGACAAGCTCGGTGCCCGCCTGACCGAACTGTCCGGCGAACAGGCCGCCTATATCGGCGTCACTCCGCAGGGACCGTTCAAGCCGGAACACTACCGCTATTAACCACGGCGAAACTTGCCACTAGATATTGAAGCCGGGCGATTGACTTTTCGCCCGGCTTTATTTTTGCGCTGATTGATTCTTCACGCCGATTCGCGCAAGCGCTATGGTGCTGATTCGCGGTCCGGGGACGAGGCCCGGGCGCACGCATCAGGGCGGTCTTGCATTCAGGCGGCGAAGAGGACCAAGACATGCCGGGGGATAACCCGCCTTGCGCGGGACAGGCCGTTTCCGGCGGCCATAACGATTCGATCACGGGCTCCGCTGCCAGAGGCGGCAGCCTTCTATGGCGCGCCGGCAGCCGTGTCGGGGTGCTGCTTGCTTCTTCCGCGCTGGTTGGTCCGCTGCTTGGCTTTACTGCACATGCCCAAACCCGCGTGGCGCAAAAGGCCGGGCTGTCGGTCAGCACGGTCGAGGTCATGCAACTCGCCATGTTCGTCGGCGTTATGGGGGCGGCATTGCTGTCGGCCATCTTTCTGATCCGCGAACGGGCGCGCACCGCGGCGGAAAATGCCGAGCTCAGGACCCGTATCGCCGACGTCAATGCCGCGCTGCAGCGCTCGGAGGCGCTGCTCCATTCCCGCGATCAGCGCGTGGTGGTATGGGCGGCCGAGAACAAGAAGCCCGAGCTTGTCGGGACATTGCCGATCGAGAGCGGCGCGCCGGAGGACCGGGCGGCCTTCCTGGCTTTCGGCCGCTGGCTGATGCCGCGTTCGGCGGCTGCACTCGAACATGCCGTCGCGGCACTGCGGGACAAGGCAAAGCCGTTCGATCTGGTCATCGAATCGCAGGCCGGCCAGCCGCTCGAGGTTCACGGCCGCAAGAGTGCGGCGCATGTGCTGGTTCGCTTCGTCTCGCTTTCGGAGACACAGCGAAGCCAGGCCAGGCTGAAGATCGAGAACCAGCGCTTAGCCGCCGACCATGAGACGCTGATCGGTCTTCTGGATGCGCTCAAGATGCCGTCATGGCTGCGTACTGTCGACGGGCGGCTGAAATGGGTCAACCGCGCCTATGCCGAAGCGGTCGAGGCCGAGAATGCCGAAGCGGCGGTCCGCGATGGCAAGGAATTCCTCGGCGGCCAGGCGCGCGACACGATCGCTGCGCAGCACAGGTCGCGCGCGGTCTTTGAACAGACGCTCTCCACGGTCATCGAAGGCGACCGCCGTATGTTTGCCGTGACCGATTTTGCCGGGGCGGATGGTTCGGCTGGTCTTGCCTGCGACATCAGCGCTATCGAGGCCATTCGCGCCGAATATGAGCGGACCATGCAGAGCCACGCCGACACGCTCGATCAGCTCAACACCGCCGTGGCGATTTTCGACACCGACGAGAAATTGCGGTTTTTCAATCAGGCGTTCCAGAAACTATGGGGCCTCGACAGCGGCTTCCTGCACAGCGCGCCGGACAACGCCTTGCTGCTCGACCGCCTGCGCAGCGAAGGCAAGATCGCCGAGCAGCCCGAATGGCGGCGCTGGAAAGAGAGCCTGCTCGGCGCTTACCGCGCGGTTGAATCGCAGGAGCATTGGTGGCATCTGCCGGACGGCAAGACCATTCGCGTCGTCGCCAATCCGCAGCCCAAGGGCGGCGTCACCTGGGTGTTCGAGAACCTGACCGAGAAGATGGACCTTGAAAGCCGCTATCAGACCGCCGTCCGGGTCCAGGGCGAGACGCTCGACAACCTCGCCGAAGGCGTCGCTGTGTTCGGCCCCGACGGCAGGCTGAGACTGTCGAACCCGGCGTTCGCGGCATTGTGGGGGCTGGATGCCGATGCCTCAAAACCCAACGTCCATGTCTCGACGATCCGCGACCTTTGCGACCGCCGTGCCGTCGACAGTCCGTGGGGCGGGTTCGTTGCCGCCATCACCGGCTTCGACGACGAGCGCCGCGACCGCCACGGCCAAACCGAATTGAACAACGGCACCGTTTTGCGCTACGCCGTCATCCCTTTGCCCAACGGCCAGGTGATGATGACCTTCGTCGACGTTACCGACAGCGTCAATGTCGAGCGGGCGCTGAAGGACAAGAATGAGGCGCTGCAAAAGTCCGACCAGATCAAGAACGAATTCGTGCAGCACGTCTCCTATGAGCTGCGCTCGCCACTCACCAACATCATCGGCTTTACCGAGCTTCTTTCACTGCCGTCGACTGGTCCGCTGAACCAGAAGCAACGCGAATATATCGGGCATGTCGGCTCGTCCTCCTCGGTCCTGCTCACCATCGTCAACGACATCCTCGACCTGGCGACGGTGGATGCCGGCATCATGGAACTCGACATTTCCGAAGTTCACATCGATCGAACCATTACGGCTGCCGCCGAACTGGTCGCCGACCGGCTGGAGGAACATGCGATCAAGCTTAGGATCGACGCGGCTGCCGCGCCGAAAACCTTCCACGGCGACGAGATCCGCGTCCGCCAGATCCTCTTCAATCTGCTCAGCAATGCCGCCAATTACGCGCCGGAGGCGAGCACCATAACGCTCGCCTGCCGCCAACTTGCCGACGGCGTGGAATTTTCCGTTCACGATGACGGCCCCGGCATGCCGCCGGACCTGCTTGACTCAGTGTTCCGGCGCTTCGAGCCGCGCACCAATGGCGGCCGCCGCCGTGGCGCCGGGCTCGGCCTGTCGATCGTCAAGAGCTTTGTCGAACTGCATGGCGGCAGCGTCCGCATCGAGACCGGCAGGGATAAGGGCACCACGGTTGTTTGCGCCTTTCCCGACACGCCGTCCGGCATCCGCGCGGCGGCCGAGTAGCGCGTTCGATGGCGGTATTGGTGCTGGAGCGTTTTCTCGCCGACGAGGCTGCGACGGCAAGGTTCGGCGAGGATCTCGCCATGTCGCTGCGCGTTGGCGACGTGCTCGCCCTCAAGGGCGATCTCGGCGCCGGCAAATCGACCTTGGCACGGGCGCTGATCAGGGCACTGGCCGACGATGCCGGGCTCGACGTGCCGAGCCCGACCTTCACGCTGGTCCAGAGCTACGACGCGCGTGTGCCGGTTCATCATTTCGATCTCTACCGCTTGGGCACGGCATCCGAGCTGGACGAGCTGGGCTTCGACGAGGCGCTGACGCAAGGCGCCGCGCTGGTCGAATGGCCGGAGCGGGCAGAGGCATATCTGCCGAAAACCTCGGTGCTGGTCGAACTTCTCCAGCAGGGCGACGGCCGACTGGCGAGACTATCGGGAGAGGGCGCAGCCTTCGAGCGCGCGGCGCGATCGCTGGCAATGCGCGATTTTCTCGGGCAGGCCGGTTGGGGCGAAGCGCAGCGACGATATTTCATCGGTGATGCCTCGGCTCGCTCCTACGAGATCGTCACGCTCGCCGGATTTCCGCCGCGCGTGCTGATGAACTCGCCAAGGCTGGTGCTCGGACCGCCAGTCCGCGACGGCAAACCCTATGCCGAGATCGCTCACACCGCGCAATCCGTTTCGGCGTTCGTCGCCATCGACCGGGCCTTGCGGGCCGGCGGCGTCAGCGTCCCGGAAATCCATGCCCAGGATCTCGACCAGGGTTTTCTTCTGCTGGAGCATCTCGGTTCCCAAGGCTTCCTCGACAAGCACGGCCAGCCGGTGGCCGCGCGTTATGCGGCGGCGGCCGAACTGCTTGCCATGATGCACGGCAAAACATGGCCGGCCCGCATGCAGGCCGGCCCCGGCGTCTTCCACGAGGTGCCGCCTTTCGACCGCGACGCCATGATGATCGAGGCCGAATTGCTGGTCGACTGGTATGTCCCGGCGATATCAGGCGCTTCGCCAAGCGAGGCGTTGCGCGCCGGTTATCGCAGCGAATGGAGTGCGGTGCTCGATCGGCTCGAGGGGCGCGAATACACGCTGATGCTGCGCGACTTTCATTCGCCCAACCTGATCTGGCGCGCTGACCGTTTCGGTCACGACCGTCTCGGCGTCGTCGATGTCCAGGATGCGCTGATCGGTCCGTCAGCCTACGACGTCGCCTCGCTCGCCATGGACGCGCGCGTCACCATCTCACCTGAAATCGAAAAGCACACGCTCGCCGCCTACATCGCCGCGCGACGTGCTGCCGGTGCCTTCGATGAGAACGAATTCCGCGAAACCTATGCAATCATGGCCGCACAGCGCAATTCCAAGATCCTCGGCATCTTCGTGCGGCTCGAAAAACGCGACGGCAAGCCTTATTATCTGAAGCATCTGCCGCGCATCCGCGACTATCTTCGCCGGGCACTGGCGCATCCGGCGCTGGCCGGGCTGCAGGATTTCTACATCGCCCACGGCTTCCTGGAGGAACGCTCGATTTGACGGCTAAGGATTTGGGCCTGAAGGCGGCGGATGAGCAGCCGATGCCGACGACCGCCATGGTGCTCGCCGCCGGGCTCGGCAAGCGCATGCGGCCGATCACCGACACCATGCCGAAGCCGCTGGTCAAGGTCGCCGGCAAGACATTGCTCGACTGGGGGCTAGACTGCCTAGCCGGAGCCGGCGTCGCCAAGGCCGTCGTCAACGTCCATTACCTCCCGCAACAGATCGTGGACCATGTAGCCCGCCGCAGTGCGCCGAGAATCGTCATCTCGGATGAGAGTAGGGGCTTGCTTGACTCCGCCGGTGGTATCGTCAAGGCATTGCCCAGGTTAGGGGCGCCCTTCTATGTGCTCAACGCCGACACCTTCTGGATCGACAGCGGCGTTTCCAATCTCAGGCGACTTGCGCTTGCATGGGAGGGCGCGACAATGGACATTCTGCTGATGCTTGCGGATCTCCAGTCGGCAACCGGACATAGCGGCGGCACCGATTTCCTGATGGCGCCGGACGGCGCCTTGCGGCGTGCGAACAACGATCCGGCTGGCCTGATCTATGCCGGCGCCGCAATCGTCCATCCGCGCATCTTCAAGGATGCGCCAGCCGGCCCGCTGTCGCTCAACGCCTATTTCGATGCGGCAATCGCCGCCGGCCGCCTGTTCGGCATGAAAATGCAGGGTCACTGGATTACTGTCGGCACACCTGACGCGATCCCGCGGGCGGAAGCAGCGGTCGCCGCCGCGCTTGCCGGCACGCCCAATGCTGTCGGTGAGGCACCCGGCGCTCTTACCGAGTCGAAATGAGCGGCTCCCGCCGCATTTTCTCGATCCCGCCCGGAGCGCCGTTCCTGCCGACGCTGGCCGAGGCGCTGCTTGCGGGGCGCTTGGTTCCCGGCTTCGCCTATGACGGCGATCCGCTGGCGCTGGCCGATCTCACCATCTATGTGCCGACGCGCCGTGCGGCGCGGGCGCTTCGCGGCGTCTTCGTCGATGCTCTCTCGCGCTCGGGAAGCCGCTCGGCGATCCTGCCGGTCATCCGCCCGCTTGGTGAGTTCGATGAGGATGAAGCCGCCTTCGAGGCAGGAGGTTCGGTCGCCATCGACCTTGCGCCGCCGATCGCCGTGGTCGAGCGTCTTCTGCTGCTTGCGCCGCTGGTGCGGGCGTGGAAACGCCGCCTGCCGGCACATGTCGCGGCATTGTTCGACGAGGAGATCGTCATACCGGCCTCCGCCGCCGACGCCATCTGGCTGGCGCGCGACCTTGCACGCCTGATGGATGAGATCGACACCGAAGGCACGGATTGGGCAAGGCTCGCCGACCTTGTAACCGGCAATCTTGCAGGCTGGTGGCAGGTGACACTCGACTTCCTGACCATCGTGACGGAGAACTGGCCGAACCTGCTCGAGGAACGCCATCGTTCCAATCCGGCCGCGCATCGTAATGCCCTGATAAGGCTGGAGGCGGCGCGGCTGAAGCGTAATCCGCCAGCCGGACCGGTGATCGCCGCCGGGTCCACCGGCTCCATTCCCGCCACGGCCGAGCTGCTTGCCGTGATCGCCGGTCTGCCCAATGGCGCCGTTGTGCTGCCCGGGCTCGACCGGGCGTTGGACGAGCCGTCCTTTGCCGCGATCACCACACCGGGCGCGCGCCCAGCCGTGCTTGGCCACCCGCAATACGGCCTGGCAAAGTTGATCGGCAAGATCGGCGTGCCGCGCGCCGATGTCGAGGAGCTTGCTGTTGCGCCGCGACCGCTTGCGCTGCGCGCCGCACTTGTCGGCGAAGCGCTGCGCCCGGCGGAGACCACCGAGCTCTGGGCCGAGACGGGCGCCCGCTTTAGGGCCGGCGATATTGCCGAGGCCTTCGCCGAGGTGACGCTTCTCGAAGCCGCCAGCGAACGCGACGAAGCCGTGGCGATCGCCGTCGCGCTCAAACAGGCTGTCGAACGGCCCGGCCAGCGCGCCGCACTCGTCACCGGCGACCGCGCTCTGGCGCGGCGCGTCTCAGTCGAGCTGCTGCGCTTCGGCGTTGCCGCCGACGATTCCGGCGGCACGCCGCTGATCAACACACCAGCCGCCAGCCTGCTCAGGCTGGCGCTTCAGGCAGCCTTCCGCCCGGGCGACCCCGTCGCCCTGCTGTCGCTGCTCAAGCATCCCCTGCTTGGCCTCGGCCTGGAGCGGGCAAGCGTGCGCCATGCGGCCGAAATCGTCGAACTTGTGGCGCTGCGCGGTGGCACAGGGCGTCCGGACGTGGCGTCGCTGCCGCAGCTCTTCGACACCCGGCTCCTCGAATTCGACGGCAGCGGCAATCGCCGCCCACCCTTCTGGTGGCCGCGGCTTTCGGTCAGGCGCATCGAACAGGCGCGCGACCTGCTGATCCGGCTAACGGCCGCGCTGGCGCCGCTGGTTGCTCTTCGCGGCGACGAGAATGCCGATCTTGCCACCCTTGTGCGCGCCAGCGTCGTTGCGCTCGAAAGTCTCGGCCGCGCCGCTGACGGCAGCCCGAGCGAACTCTATGCGGGCGATGCCGGCGAAAAGCTCGACGAGCTCTTGCGCGGGCTGGTCGCGGCCTCGGTGTCGTTCTCCTTCGCGGCTGACGAATGGCCTGACGTGATGGAGGCGATGATCGCGCCCGAGACGGTCAAGCCGGCGCAGGGCACCGACAGGAACATCGCCATCTGGGGTGCGCTGGAAGCGCGGCTTCAGGATGTCGACACGCTGGTCGTCGGCGGCCTCAACGAAGGCGTGTGGCCGCGCAAGCCGGAGAGCGACCGCTTCATGTCGCGGCTGATGAAGACCGGCATCGATCTTGAACCGCCCGAGCGGCGCATCGGCCTTGCCGCCCATGATTTCCAGATGGCCATGGGCGCCAAAAAGGTGGTGCTGGCTCGCTCCGGCCGCTCCGGCGATGCACCGTCGGTACCTTCGCGCTGGCTGCAGCGCATCCTTACATTCGTCGGCGAGGACCACGCTGCTGCACTTCGCCGGCGCGGCGATGAACTGCTTGCCTGGGCGCGTGTGCTCGATGCCGGCGAAAAGCAGGACTTTGCGCCGCGGCCGCAGCCGAAACCGCCGCTCGCCGCGCGGCCGCACCACTTCTCGGTCACCGAGATCGAAACGCTGCGCCGCGATCCCTATGCGGTCTATGCCAGAAGGATACTCGGCCTGATGCCGCTCGATCCGGTCATTCGCGATCCGGGCGCTGCCGAGCGTGGCACGCTGTTTCACGCAATTCTGCACCTCTTCTCGGCGAGGGTGGCCGACCCGCGCGCGCCGGAGGCGCTGGACGGGCTCATCGCCGCAGGCCGCTCCTGCTTTGCCGAGGCGGCGCTGCCGGCCGATGTCGAGGCGGTGTGGTGGCCACGCTTCGAAAAGCTTGCCGCCGGCATCATCGAATGGGAGCGCGGCCGGGCCGCAGCCGTGGCACGGCGGCACGCCGAGGAACGCGCCGAAAAGACCGGTGTGGGCCGATCCGGTGTGACCCTGTCCGGCTATGCCGATCGCATCGATCTGCTGGCCGGCGGCATGGCCGACATCCTCGATTACAAGACCGGCTCCTCGCCATCCAAAGCACAGGCACACACGCTGCTCGCGCCGCAACTGGCACTGGAGGGCGCGCTGCTCAGGCGCGGCGCTTTCAAGGAGCTTGGCGCATGCGAGCCGTCGCAACTGGCCTTCGTGCGGCTGAGGCCGAATGGCGAAGTGTTCGAGGAATCCATCCTCGAATACAACCGCAAGCCGCGAACCGCCGCCGATCTCGCCGAAGAAGCGTGGGCGCGGCTGGAAAAACTGCTGATCCACTACGCCGACCCGGCGACCGGCTATCTGTCGCGGGCGCTGCCGTTCCGCGAGGGCGAGACCGACGGCGACTACGACCATCTCGCCCGCGTGCTCGAATGGTCCGCCGGCGGCGACGCCGATGACGAGGGAGGGGAGGCATGAAAAAGGCCTACCCCATTCCAAGCGACACTGCCGCGAGCCAGGCAAGCGCGTCCGACCCGCGCAATTCCGCCTGGGTGTCGGCCAATGCCGGATCGGGCAAGACCCATGTACTCGCCCAGCGCGTTATCCGGCTGTTGCTGCGCGGCACCGATCCGTCCAAGATCCTGTGCCTGACCTATACGCGTGCCGCCGCCGCCAACATGTCGAACCGGGTGTTTTCGACGCTGTCGCAATGGACGGCCCTGGGCGATGCCGAGCTCTCGACACGGATAGAGGCGCTGGACGGCCGCCAGCCCGACCGCGAAACCATGCGCCGGGCGCGGCGGTTGTTTGCCGGGGCGCTGGAAACACCGGGCGGGCTGAAGATCCAGACCATCCACGCCTTCTGCGAATCGGTGCTGCATCAGTTCCCGCTGGAAGCCAATATCCCTGCGCATTTCGAAATGCTCGATCCGCAAATGGAGGCTTCGCTGTTTGCCGCCGCCCGCCGCGACATGATTTCGGGCGGCGTTGCAGGCGATGCGGCATTGTCCGAGGCCTTCGCCACCGTGCTGGAGCGCGGCGGCGAGCATGGGCTCGACGCACTGTTGGCCGAGATCGTGCGCAAGCGCGATGGTTTGCGTGCGTTCATCGCCGCGGCCGGCGGCGATGGTTTTCAGGCGCTGTTCGAGGAGTTCCATTTCCGCGCCGGCCAGACGGCCGAAGGTATAGCCGCCTCGGTCTGGCCGCTGCCCGGCTTCCTGCCGGATTATCTCGTCACCTTTTCACGGGCAGCCGAGGCCGCCGATGCGCGCATCGTGCTGAACAATCTGCTGCCATACGCCCGCCTTGCCTTTGCCGAGGAGGATCCGGTACGTCGCCTGAATTTGCTCTCCAAGGCTTTCCTGAGGGCCGACGGCGAGCCTTACGATCCGGCAAAGACGTTTAAGAGGGCATTGCTTAACCGGTTGCCCGATCTTGCCGAACGATATCTGGCGGCGGTCGACGCCATTCTCGAAATCTCCGACCGGCTGGCCTTGTTCAGGATGCTGGAAGGCACGCGTGCGGCGCTGACCATCGCCGACTGGCTGATCGCCCGCTATGAGCAATTGAAGCGCGCCCGCGGCTTCCTCGACTTCAACGACCTGATCACCCGCACGGTCCATCTACTGGCGCGGCCCGACGCCGGCCCATGGGTGCAGTACAAGCTCGACCAGGGCATCGACCACATCCTCCTCGACGAGGCGCAGGACACCAGTCCCGACCAGTGGGAGGTGGTCAAGCGGCTGGCGGAGGAGTTCTTTGCCGGGCTCGGCGCACGCGACGCCGTCCACCGCACCATCTTTGCGGTCGGCGACGAAAAGCAGTCGATCTATTCCTTCCAGGGCGCCGCCCCGGACTCCTTTGCCGACAGCCGGCTTTTGTTTGCCGGCAAAGTCAGATCCGCCGCCGCCGCCTTCGCCGATCTCAAGCTAACCTGGTCGTTTCGCTCGACCGACGACGTGCTTGCGGCGGTGGATCGTGTCTTTGCTGACCCGAACGTGCGGCGCGGCATCAGCCACGATCCCGATCCGCTCGACCACAAGGCGATCCGCAACGATGCGCCGGGCTATGTCGACGTCTGGCCCTCGCTCGGCGCCGACATCGTCGACGAACCGGACGACTGGACGCAAGCGGTGGATCACGCCCACGCACCGGCGGTGCGCGTTGCCGAAAGCGTTGCAGCGACCATTGCCGGCTGGATCGGCGGCGGCGAGGTCATCGAAGGGCGTGGCAAGAAACTCCGGCCCGGCGACGTGCTGGTGCTGGTGCGCAAGCGCGACCGCTTCGTCCATGCGCTGACACGGGCGTTGAAGCGCCGCGACATCCCGGTGGCCGGCGCCGACCGGCTCAGCCTGCCTGGCCATATCGCGGTGAAGGACCTGATCGCACTCGGTCACTTTCTAATCCAGCCCGAGGACGATCTGTCGCTGGCCGCCGTGCTGCGCAGCCCGATCTTCGATGTCTCGGAAGAGCAGCTTTTCGCGCTTGCTGCGGAGAGGCCATCGAGCGTCTCGCTGATCGCCTCGCTGCGCCGGCATGCCGGCGAAAGCGAGGCGTTGGCCGCCGTCGTCAGCCGGCTCGGCACATGGTCGAACGAGGCCGCATTCAAGCCGGTGTTCGAATTCTATGCTGCAGCTCTCGCCCGCGACGGCCTGCGCAAGAAGATGATCGCGCGGCTCGGGCCGGAGGCCGGCGACGTCCTCGACGAATTCCTGAATTTCTGCCTGGCAGAGGAGCGGACCGGCCTGCCGGGACTGGAATCCTTCCTGTCGACGTTGGAAAACGCCGGCCCCGAGATCAAGCGCGAAATGGACCAGACCCGCGACGAGGTTCGCGTCATGACCGTGCATGCCGCCAAAGGCCTGGAGGCGCCGGTGGTATTCCTTGTCGATGGCGGCTCCGCGCCGTTCAGTGACCAGCATCTGCCGAGATTGATGCCGTTCGAAGGCTCGGGCGACTGCTGGGAGGGCAAGGGCTATCTCTGGCGTTCGGCCAGCGATGTCGCAAATGGGTTTTCACGCGCCGCATCGGCCCGCGCCCGCGAGCTCGCCGACGACGAATACCGCCGGCTGCTCTATGTCGGCATGACCCGCGCCGAGGATCGGCTGATCGTCTGCGGCTATCACGGCAAGCGGGCGCCGAATATCGGTACCTGGCATTCGATCGTCAGCCGCGCACTGGTCGGTGCCGCAGAGAGCGAAGAACGCCGGCATCCCGCCACTGGCGAGACCGTGCATCGTTTCCAGGTGACGAAACTGCCGCCCATGCCACTGGCGGCAGTGAATGAGGCACGACAGGCGGAACGCTTTGCGCCATTGCCGGAAACCCTGTTCCGGCCTCTGCCGCCCTTCGAGGAATTGCCGCGGCCGCTCTCGCCGTCCGGCGCCTCGGTGCTGATCGACGAGGCGCGGCAAGCGGTGGCCGACACGCGTTCGCCGGTGCTGGATGCCGACGCCGAGCCCGGTTTTGCCGTCATGCGCGGGCTGGCGCTGCACAAATTGCTGCAGATGCTGCCCGGCATCGCCGAGGGAAAACGCCGGGATGCCGCCGAACGCTATCTGGCAAGAGCCGGCGCGGCATGGCCCGACGACGAGCACGACAAGGCCTTGGCTGGCGTTTTCAGAATTCTTGCCGACAGCCGCTTCGCGCCGCTGTTTGCGCCAAACTCGCGCGCCGAAGTCGCCATCATGGGCAGCCTGGAGGTAAGGGGCAAACTGCGCTCGATTTCCGGCAAGATCGACCGGTTGGCAGTAACGCCGGACAAGGTTTCGATCGTCGACTACAAGACCAATCGGCCAGCGCCAGCTACGCTCGCCGAAGTGCCGCAAGCCTATGTTCTGCAGCTCGCACTTTATCGCGCGCTGCTTCAGCCGCTCTATCCGGGACGCGAGGTCTCGGCGGCGCTGCTGTTCACCGAGGTGCCGCGGCTGATCGAGCTGCCGGCAGCGGCCATGGACGACGCGCTTGCTAGACTCACGGGAGCGTGACACAACACTTGCTTGAAGACGGACACGATCACCACCACATTTGGTGGGACGAATAAATCGAAAGGATCTCAGCATGGCCACCGTCAAGGTCGACAAGAGCAATTTCCAGGCCGACGTGCTCAACGCCAAGGAGCCGGTCGTGGTCGATTTCTGGGCGGAATGGTGCGGCCCGTGCAAGATGATCGCCCCGGCGCTCGAGGACATCGCCATCGAACTCGGCAGCAAGATAAAGATCGCCAAGCTCAACATAGACGAGAATCCTGAGCTGGCCGCGCAGTTCGGCGTGCGCTCGATCCCGACGCTGATGATCTTCAAGGGCGGCGAAGTCGCCGACATGAAGGTCGGTGCTGCGCCGAAAACTGCATTGTCGCACTGGATCAACGGCAGCCTCGCCTGATCCGATCAAAATTTTGCAGAAAAGCCCGGCCTCGCGCCGGGCTTTCTTGTGGCGTCACCGATCCGCAGATCTGGCACTCGCCACTTGCAGTCTCATGCTCTTGTCTGGCTTAAAGCAGGAGAAGCGATATGACCGGATCCGCCAAGGCCACCGTCTTCATCGACAATGAGCGCGTCATCGTCACCGAATACCGCTTCGCCCCGGGCGACAACACCGGCTGGCACCGCCATGGCCACGACTATGTGATCGTGCCGTTGACCGACGGCAAGGTGAAGCTCCTGACCAAGGATGGCGAATCCTTTGCCGAGATGAAGAAGGGCGCCCCGTATTTCCGCAACGAGGGCGTCGAACATGACGTCATCAGTGCAAACGATGGCGAATTCGCCTTCATCGAGGTCGAGCTGAAGTAGTCCACCAACCATCGGCTGCGCCGCTACAATTGTCCCGGCGAGGCGCGATCACCAATCCGCGATACGATCGCCGCCGACGAATTGTGCGCTTTTTTCAGTGTATTCGAACAGTTCTATCCTCACGCCGTTGGGGTCGCGGATCCAAGCCTGGTAGGTGTCATCGCACGCGCGTTTCTTGGAAGTGACATCAACCCCCTTTGACCTCAGATGGGCGATCGCGGCGTCGATGTTTTCCACTTCGAGGCAGAAGTGGTTGATCTGGTTCAAGTCGCCATAGCTGGCGCCGTCTTTCTGGAACACCTCGACATGGCTACGGCTGCCGCAATTGAGGTAGAAGCCGAAAATCTTCCCGTCGCGCAGGAAATTGAACTGGGTGTCCATGCCGAGGACGTCCCGATAGAAGCTTCGCGTCATCTCCAGGTCATTCGCGAAAATGCAAACGTGTGCGAGCTGCTTTACCTTGATCATGATTGGCTCCTCGCGGTGGTCTGACAAGTGTGGCGTCACCGTGGCCCGGCTGAAGCACGCCTCAAACCGGCGGCGTGCCGTTTTCGGCCAACACCGCGCCGGCCAGGTAAAGTGACCCGCCGATCAGGATGCGCGGCGGCGGTCCGTCCCACGTGTCGCGCAGCAGCATCAGCGCATTGGCGACGGAACTGACCGGTTCGGCCGGCAGGCCGGCCTCGATGGCGCGGGTCGCCAGCTCGTCGTTCGGCACGCCCGCGTCGCTCAGGCTCACCGGCACGGTGTAGACATGCCGGACCAGCCCTTTGAAGGCGCGGAAATAGCCGCTCTGGTCCTTGGTGTTGATCATACCCGAGATCAGGAACAGCGGACGCGGGTTCTTTTCCTCCTGCTCGGCCAGCGCCTCAGCGACGACCACGCCAGCGCCGGGATTGTGGCCGCCGTCGAGCCAGATGTCGGCGCCCTTCGGCGCCAGTTCGCTCAGCCGTCCTTGCGGCAGCTTTTGCATGCGGCCCGGCCAGGCAACATTCGCCATCGCCTTCTCGGCAGCGCGGTGGCTGATCTCGAAGCCCGCCGCCTTGACCGCCGCGATCGCCGCCGCCGCATTGGCGAATTGATGGCGCCCCGGCAGGCGCGGCGGCGGCAGGTCCATCAATCCGTCTTCGTCCTGATAGACCATGCGCCCGTTTTCCTCATAGGCAAGGAAATCCTGGCCATAGACGAAGGCGGGGCAGTCGAGCCGCTCGGCGGTTTCGATGAGCACCTGCTGGGCCGTCTCACTTTCCTGCGCGCCGATGACGACCGGGCATCCGCGCTTGATGATGCCGGCCTTTTCGGCGGCGATCAGCTCGACGCGGTCGCCGAGATAGGCTTCGTGGTCGAGCGACACCGGCATGATCACCGACACGGCCGGCTCGGCGATGACATTGGTGGCGTCGAAGCGGCCGCCAAGGCCAACCTCGAGGATGACGGCATCGGCCGGATGTTCGGAAAACAGCAGGAAGGTGACGGCGGTGAGGATTTCGAAGACGGTTATCTTCTGGCCTTGATTGGCTCTGGCGACGCGGGCGATGGCTTCGGCGAAGACCTTGTCGTCCACCAGCCTGCCGCCGCCATCCGCGGCCAGCCGGTAGCGCTCGTGCCAGTTCACCAGATGTGGCGAGGTGTGGACGTGGACGCGGTAGCCGGCGGCTTCGAGCAGCGCCCGTGAAAAAGCAGCACAGGAGCCCTTGCCGTTGGTGCCGGCGATGTGGATGACCGGCGGCAGCTGGTCCTGCGGATTGCCGAGCCGCTCGAGCAGCCGCGAAATGCGGTCGAGCGAAAGGTCGAAGCCCTTCGGGTGAAGCGCCATCAGGCTTTCGATTTCGCGGTCGGCGGCAAGCGTGGTCATGAAGGAATCCTACGCGCGCGCACAACGGCACACAACAGCCGCTCGCGCCGCGTGATGTCGCGTCAGGCTTGTGGCCGGGCTTCGGCCGGTATCGCCACCGGCGGCAGGATTTCCGGCTCCCGCGGGTTTTGCTCTTCCGGCAGCTTGAGCAGCATTCTCAGCAGCCGTGCAACCGTCTGGCGCATCTCCAGCCGCGACACCACCATGTCGACCATGCCGTGTTCCATCAGATATTCGGCGCGCTGGAAGCCGTCAGGCAGCTTTTCGCGGATGGTCTGCTCTATGACGCGCGGGCCGGCAAAGCCGATCAGGGCGCCGGGCTCGGCAATATGCACGTCGCCCAGCATGGCATACGAGGCGGTGACGCCGCCGGTCGTCGGGTTGGTCAGGACGACGATGTAGGGCAGGCCGGCCTCCTTCAGCCTGTCGACGCCGACCGTGGTCCGTGGCAACTGCATCAGCGACAGGATGCCTTCCTGCATACGGGCGCCGCCGGAGGCCGCAAACAGGATCAGCGGCCGCTTGCGCTGCAAGGCGACCTCGAAACCATGCACGATGGCGTCACCTGCCGCCATGCCGAGCGAGCCGCCCATGAAGGCAAAATCCTGCACCGTCACCACCACCGGCACGCCCTCGACCGTGCCCAGCGCATTGATGATGGCGTCTTCCATGCCGGTCTTGGCCTTGGCATCCCTAAGCCGGTCTACGTAGCGCTTCTCGTCGCGAAACTTGAGCGGATCCTGAACGACCTTGGGGTTTTCCAGCGTCTCGTATTTGCCGTCGTCGAGGAAGAATTTCAGCCGTTCCTTGGCTGATATCTTCATATGGTGGCCGGAGGACGGGATGACGAACTGGTTCTGCTCCAGATCCTTATGGAACACCATTTCGCCGGTCTCGGGATCCTTGATCCACAGGTTTTCCGGCATGTCGGTGCGGCGGCCGAGCATCGAATTGATCTTCGGGCGGACGTAATTGGTGATCCAGTTCATCGCTTCGGCTCCTGTCCTTACGAAGAGTTAGACCATGATCCCGAAAAGTGGAAACCGGTTTTCGCTGGAGATCATGGCCAACCAGAAGATCAAGATTATTCGGCGGCAGCAAGGCGAGCCGCGCGAACCCCTTGCGAAAGCCCGCTGACCAGCGTGGCGACGGCCTCGGCCGGATCGGCGGTCTTTTCGCCCTTCGGCCCCAGCACGTTGGCGACTGCATTGACAATCGCGGTGCCGACAACGACGCCGTCGGCCGACGCGCCGATGGTGCGCGCCTGCTCTGCGGTCTTGACGCCGAAGCCGACACAGACCGGCAGGTCGGTATGGCTCTTGATGCGCTTGACCGCTGCCGCCACCTTGCCGGTGTCGGCCAGCGCCGAACCGGTGATGCCAGTCATCGAGACGTAGTAGACGAAACCCGACGTGTTCTGCAGCACCTTGGGCAGGCGCTTGTCGTCGGTGGTCGGCGTCGCCAGCCGGATGAAATTGATGCCGGCCTTGAGTGCCGGGATGCAAAGCTCCTCGTCCATCTCAGGCGGCAGGTCGACGACGATCAGCCCGTCTATGCCGCTGGCCAGCGCGTCGCTCAGGAAGCGCTCGACGCCGTGGATGTAGATCGGATTGTAATAGCCCATCAAGACGATCGGCGTTTCACTGTCGCCGGCGCGGAATTCCGAGGCCATCTTCAGCGTCTTGACCAAAGTCTGGCCGCCCTTCAGCGCCCGCAGGCCGGCCGCCTGGATCGCCGGGCCGTCGGCCATTGGATCGGAAAACGGCATGCCTAACTCGATGATGTCGCTGCCGGCGCCGGGCAGCGCCTTCATGATCGACAGGGACGTATCGTAGTCCGGATCGCCGCCCATGAAATAGGTGACGAGTGCCGGTCGCCCCTCGGCCTTCAGCTTTGCCATGCGGCGGTCGATACGGGTGGCCATGATCAGATCTCCATGCCCAGCATATTGGCCACCGTATGCACGTCCTTGTCGCCGCGGCCGGACAGGTTGACGATGACGATCTGGTCCTTGTCCATGTCAGGCACGATCTTCACCGCCTGTGCGATGGCATGGGCCGATTCCAGCGCCGGAATGATGCCCTCGACGCGTGTCGTCAGCTGAAACGCCTCCAGCGCCTCGTCGTCGAGGATCGGCACATAGTCGACGCGGCCGGAATCGCGCAGCCATGAGTGCTCCGGCCCAACGCCCGGATAGTCGAGCCCGGCCGAGATCGAGTGGCCGTCCATGATCTGGCCGTCGGCGTTCTGCAAGAGGTAGGTGCGGTTGCCATGCAGCACGCCGGGCGCGCCGGCACTCATCGAGGCGCAATGCTCGATGCCGTCGAGGCCGCGGCCGCCGGCTTCGACGCCGATGATGCGCACCTCACTGTCGTCAAGGAAGGGATGGAACAGGCCGATAGCGTTGGAACCGCCGCCGACACAAGCGATGATGGTGTCCGGCAGCCGGCCTTCCTGCTCGAGGATCTGGGCGCGCGCCTCGGTGCCGATCACCGACTGGAAGTCGCGCACCAGCTCTGGATAGGGGTGCGGGCCGGCGGCGGTGCCGATCAGGTAATAGGTATCCTCGACATTGGTCACCCAGTCACGCAGGGCCTCGTTCATGGCGTCCTTCAGCGTGCCGTGGCCGGCCGTTACCGGCCGCACCTCGGCGCCCAGAAGCTTCATGCGAAAGACGTTGGGGCTTTGCCGGGCGACGTCGGTTGCACCCATATAGACGATACAAGGAAGGCCGAAACGCGCCGCCACCGTAGCGGAAGCGACACCATGCTGGCCGGCGCCGGTCTCTGCGATGATCCGCGTCTTGCCCATGCGCTTGGCGAGCAGGATCTGGCCGAGGCAGTTGTTGATCTTGTGCGAGCCGGTGTGGTTCAGGTCCTCGCGCTTGAAATAGACCTTTGCGCCGCCCCCGAGGCCCTTCGCCGAGGACACCTCACGAAGATGCCTGGTCAGGCCTTCGGCGAAATAGAGCTTCGACGGCCGCCCGGCGTAATGCGTCGAGAGATCGGTCAGTTCGGCCTTGAAATCCGGGTCGTTCTTGACCTCGTTCCAGTGCCGCTCCAGCTCGAGGATCAGCGGCATCAGCGTTTCGGCAACGAAACGACCGCCAAAAATGCCGAACATGCCCTGCTCGTCGGGGCCGGTGCGGAAGGAATTCGGTATCGCCGGCTTGTCCATCGCCGATCTCCTGGTCTGTGGTTTGAAGCGTGGTCAGGCGGCGCGGTTGTCGCGTGCTGCCCCGACGGCGCGGAAAAATTGTTCGATCAGCGCCGGTTCCTTGACGCCCGGCGCGCTCTCCACGCCCGAGGAAACATCTATTCCGGGCGGGTTCGCCAGCCGAAAGGCGTCGCCGATATTGCCGGCATTGAGCCCTCCGGAAAGCATGTAATCGACGCCGGCGTCAAGGCCAGCCAGAATGCGCCAGTCGAAGGCAAGACCGTTGCCGCCCGGCAATTCCGAACCCTTAGGCGGCTTGGCATCGAACAGGAAGCGGTCGGCAATGCCGATGAAGGGCTTGACTCGCCCGAGATCGGCGGCCCCGCTGACCGGCAGTGCCTTCATCACCGGCAAGCCGTAGCGGGCCTTCACCTCGGCCACCCGCTCGGGAGACTCGGCGCCGTGAAGCTGCAGCATATCGGGCTGCATCTTTTCGACGATGTCATCCAGGAACGCATCGCTGGCGTCGACCGTCACGGCAACCGCCTTGGCCTTGCCGCGCGCCGCTTCGCGCAGGCGGCCGGCTTCCGCCGGCTCGACATAGCGCGGGCTTTTGGCAAAGAAAATGAAGCCGACATGGCTGGCGCCGCCGGCCAATGCCGCAGCCAGTGCCTTGTCGGTCTTCAACCCGCATATCTTGATGTCCAGCGCCATGGCGCGGGATTGGCACGAAACGGCCAAAGAGTCGAGAAAAAGCGTCCTGTTTGCCGCCAGCGCGGAACGCGCTACCTTGCTAAGTAAGAGCGCAACGCGCTGCCTTGCTAATATAAGAGCGCAACGCTACTTGCTCAGGCACAGAGGCGGGAGAACAAAGATCATGCCGGAAAAGACCGTCGCGGAACTCAGGCAAAAGCTGGCGCAGGCCCATGAGGTCATCGCTCATTTGATGGACAAGGCAGCCTTCAATGGCGCCGAGGCGCACCGGGCGCTGGCTTATTTCAGCAACGAGACCTTCGAGAAGGATTTCCTGCCCTGGCCGCGCCATGTCGATGAGGGGTTGCGGCCGGAGGAGTTGAACGCGGCCAATGACGATTGATCGGCAGTGCAGAATCTATTGAGGCCGGCGCGAAGGATCGCTACAGTTTCCATTTCGTGCCCCTACAAGCATCCTACTCGAACGCGATCGCCTGCAGCGCGCCGCCATTGCGCTTGAGCCAATCCTTGCAGCGCTCGGTATCCGGGCAAAGCTGCTCGCATAGTTTCCAGAATTTCGGGCCGTGGTTCATCTCCTTGAGATGCGCCACCTCATGCGCGACGAGGTAGTTTATCACCGGCCGCGGCGCCATCATGATGCGCCAGGAAAACGACAGATTGC
The DNA here is from genome assembly GCF_040317865.1 of Mesorhizobium sp. M1365. Classification (NCBI taxonomy): domain Bacteria; kingdom Pseudomonadati; phylum Pseudomonadota; class Alphaproteobacteria; order Hyphomicrobiales; family Phyllobacteriaceae; genus Mesorhizobium; species Mesorhizobium sp. M1365. The sequence continues at coordinate 11,500 of NZ_JAMYLG010000006.1, read as the reverse complement.
CATCCGACGTGCACGATCCCCAGCGGCTCGACGTATCCTTGAAGCGGATCGCCTTGGCGCGCTTGCCGACCGCCGCACTGTGTTTGGTCACCAGCGCTTCGATCTCGCGCTTGGCTTCGCGCTTCAGGAAATCGGCGATGCGGCGCGGCAGATGCACGCGTTCGCCATGCACGATCATCAGCGGCCCGCGATCGTCGCGCGACAGCGTGACGGTTCCGCGTTTCGACGGTTCATGGACGATGCGATGCGGCACGCCGCGCACCGGTACCTTGATGCCGGGCCGCACTTGCGGCCGGTTGGGTACCTTGGCCAGCCTTTGCTCCAGCCAGTCCTGATGGCGGTCGAGGAATTTTTCCACCTCGCCGCGGCGCAGCCCCGGCGGCACGGTGATGCGCAGACCACGGCCGCCGGAATCGATGCGCAGCGTCAGGCGCCGCGCCCGGTCGTTCTCGACGATCTTGAGCGGCAGCGTGCGGCCGGCAACGCAATGCTCGCGCTCCACGACGGGCGTGGGCTTGGGTTTCGTCGGGGTGCGGAAGAAGCCGAAGGACATTCCGGGACGATACGTGATTCGAGGGAAACGACTAGAACAAAAAAGAAACGGCGCCGCTAACGCGACGCCGTTGGATTATCTATCTGGGCACGGGACCTTACTCGTCGAGCAGGCCTGGCGTGGAGTTGCCGCCGCGTTTGTTGTTCGTCGTCGAGCCAGTTGACCCACCCGTCGTGGGCGACGTCGACTTGTTGCGGTTGGCCATGAAGCGATCGAACTCTTCCTGGTCCTTGGCGCGGCGCAATTCGCGGGCATATTCATCGAACTCGCTCAGCATCTCGTCGAGCTTGCGGCGTTCCTCGGCAAGCCGCTCGAGTTCCTTTTCGCGCCAGTCGTCGAAAGCGACGTTGCCGGTGCGTGCGGAGCCATGGCCCCAGCGCGCGGCCCTGTCGGAACCGCGGCGGCAACCGGCGAAGATGCCGTCGGTGGCGCGGTTGACGTCGCGCTTGAAGCCCTCGAGCCGGTCGCCCCAGATGATGTAGGCGAGCATGGCGAAGCCGAGCGGCCAGAACACCATGAACCCGATTACCATCAACGCGATGGTTGCCGGCGTCCAGGCCGGACGGATCAATGCAGATGTGTTCATTTTCTCCCAATCCTTCAGTTGGAGACAGCCAAATCCGGCTGCGTGGAATCGAAATGGGATGAAGAAAACGGCGATTCAAGACAGCAACCGCCAAAACCGGACAAGCGGCTGAAATGATTATCGCTTTTTGAGCATTTCAAGGAAAAGCACGACCAATCCGGCGATCAGGCCCCAGAACGCCGCACCGACGCCGAACAGCGTCAGCCCCGATGCGGTGACGGCGAAGGTGACGGTGGCGGCCATTCGCTCGTCCTCGTCTTTCAAGGCGATCGACAGTGCATTGGCGAGCGGCGCCATCAGCGCCAGGCCGGCGACCAGCGCGATCAGGCTCTGCGGCAATACCGCGAAGATCGCCACCAGCGAGGCGCCGAACAGGGCAAAGACGAGATAGGCCAACGCATAGAACGGCCCGGTCTTCCAGCGCTCGGCCGGATCGGGATGCACGTCGGGCCCGGTGCAGATCGCCGCCGAGATTGCCGCCAGATTGGTGGTCGAGGCGCCGAACGGCGCCGTCAGCAGCGAAAACAGGCCGGTGACGCCGATCAGCGGCCCGGGTTCGGGATGATAGCCGGCTGCCCTCAGCACGGCGAGGCCGGACAGGTTCTGCGAGGCCATGGTGACGAGGTAGAGCGGCAAGGCGAGGCCGATGATCGCAGTGGCGGTGAACTGCGGCGTCACCAGCGTCAAGCTCGAGAGTTCCGGTGCCGGCAGACCGCCGACCCGGCCGGTGAGGAAGGCGGCGAGACCGCCGCCGATCAGTACCAGCAGCACCGACAGGGCCGGGTTGAACAGGCGGATGACGAAGAACGCCGCAACCAGCGGCAGGATCAGCCAGGGATCGACGGGAACGGTTTTCACCGCATTGATGGCGAAGGTGACGACGATGCCGGCCAGCATTCCGGACGCGACGGACGCCGGTATTCTGGCGATCAGCTTGGTCAAGGGCCCGAACAGGCCTGTGGTGATCAGCAGGACCGCGGTGACGACGAAGGCACCAACCGCCTCACCCATCGAAAAGCCGGTCGACGCGGCGATCAGCGCCAAGCCTGGCGTCGACCAGGCGGTGATGACCGGCATTTTCGTACGCCAGGACAGCCACAGGCTCTCGATCGCCATCGCCAGGCAAAGCGCCGTCACCCAGCTTGCGGTCTCGACCTGCGTTGCGCCGACCGCCTTGGCGGCGGCAATGACGATGGCCAGCGTACCGCCGAAGCCGACGATCGCCGCCACGAAGGCGGACACCGGAATGGAAATGCGCATGTCTCTATCCCGCCTGCCGCACCATAGCGTCCACCGCCCGCACCAGCATGTCGAGATCCTGCGGCCGCGACAGGCGGTGGTCGCCGTCCGGAATGAGCGACAGCGTGACGTCGTCGGCCGGCAGCAGGCTGACCAGCTTCAGCGCATGGCTCGACGGCACGTCGGGATCGGCCAGCCCTTGCAGGATGTGGACCGGACAGTGCGTGTCGATCGGCCCGGTCATCACCCGGTTGTTGCGGCCGTCCTCGATCAGTGCGCGCGTGTAGATGTACGGTTCGGCGGAATAGTCCGACGGCTCCTCGAAAAAGCCCTTTTTCCTGAGGTTGCGCTTCTGCGCCCCGGTCAGCACCGGCTCCACCAGTTCGAATGTGAAATCGGGCGCCGGGGCCAGCAGCACAAGGCCGGCGACGCTGTTCTCGCCCGCCTTGCGCAATTCCTGCACCATGCGCAGCGCGATCCACGCGCCCATCGACGAGCCGACCAGGATTTGCCTGCCCTGGGTGAAACGGCGGTAAACGGCCAGGCTCTCGCCCAGCCATTTCGAGATGGTGCCGTCGGCAAAGGCGCCACCCGATTCGCCGTGGCCGGAATAATCGTGGCGGAGAAAGGCGCGGCCTTCTTTGCGCGTCCATTCCGACAGTGTTTCGGCCTTGGTGCCCAGCATGTCGGATTTGTAGCCGCCAAGCCAGACGATACCGGGCTCGGCACCTGCCGCATGCCTGACGGCGATGCTCGTCCCGTCGACGTCCAGGAAGATCGGGGTGGTGCTCATGGTGTATTCCCTCACGCCGGTCTTTTGGCACAGCAAGGCATTCAACGAAAAGTGCTCCGCCACTTTCTTCGCTTGGTGCAGAGGAGCATTCCATCGAGCAGGTGATTTCCTGAGAATGCTGTGCTATTGACTCCGACCGCGCGCTCACCACATTGCGCGTTCGCAATTCTGAACTGAAGAACCCCTTAACGAAACGGCTCAAGGAGACCACGACCATTCGCAGACCTTTCAAAGCAGCGGCGCCCACCAAGGAAGGCCCGCGCTCCAACCGTGACATCCGGGTTCCCCGGGTCCAGCTAATCGACGCCGAAGGCCAGAACCGCGGCGATGTCTCCATCAACGACGCATTGCTGCTCGCCGAAGAGGCTGGGCTCGATCTGGTCGAGATATCGCCCAATGCAGTGCCGCCCGTCGTAAAGATCCTCGATCTCGGCAAGCTGAAATACGCCAACCAGAAGAAGGCGGCCGAGGCGCGCAAGAACCAGAAGGTCATCGAGATCAAGGAGATCAAGATGCGCCCGAACATCGACAGCCACGACTACGAGACCAAGATGAAGGCCGTCCGGCGCTTTTTCGAGGAAGGCGACAAGGTCAAGCTGACATTGCGCTTCCGCGGTCGCGAGATGGCGCATATGGAACTCGGCATGCAGCTTCTGAACAAGGTTCGCGAGGAAGTGGCGCCCATCGCCAAGGTCGAAGCCGAACCGAAGCTCGAAGGCCGCCAGATGATGATGGTGCTGGCGCCCCGCTAAAGCGCGTTGCGCTTTAGTTCTGTTTGTGCATGTCGTTGTCGCAAAACCGCAGCGCACTTTTGGGCGACGTGCATTAAATCCGCCTGAATCATGTTGCAAGGCGTCCCGGCGATCGGCGGGGCGCCTGTTTCTTGGCCAGACGCTGCGATCGCCGGCGAGAGCAAAGACGCTCTGGTTCCCTCGACGATCGGATTCCCGACATGGTCAATGACGTCAAGCATTCGGAAGCCAAATATGGGCTGGGCAGCTACCAGCACACGCGCAGGATGGTGCTTGCCGTCGTCGTCGTCGTCCTTTTCGCGATGCTTTTGTTCGGGCAGTCGGTTTTTCCGCCCGATACGCCTGTGCATGAAACGATCGAAATGGTCGGCGTCCTGCTGATCTTTCTCGGCGTTGTCGGACGCTTGTGGTCGACGCTCTATATTGGTGGACGCAAATCCTCCGAAGTGGTGACCGGCGGACCCTATTCGATCACCCGCAACCCGCTCTATGTCTTCTCTACTTTAGCTGCCGCCGGTGTCGGCGCACAGATCGGCTCCATCACCGCCACGATCGGCTTTGGAGCGCTCTGCGCGGGTGCATTTTACATCGTTATCCTGCGCGAGGAGAAATTCCTCAGGCAGGTTCTTGGCGCGCCATACCAGGCCTACCTGTTGAAAGTGCCGCGCTTCTTCCCGAAACTGTCGCTGTATCAGGAAGGCGACACCGGCGGCTTCAAGCCGCGCCTGCTACGAACCACGCTGCTCGACGGTCTGGTCTTCCTGGTTGCCTTGCCGGCTTTCGAACTGATCGACGGCGCCCAGCAGTCCGGCATATTGCCGGTGCTGTTCCGTTTCCCCTGAGTACGGTGTTGCTGAGTACAGTGTTGCTGGGCACGGGGTGTTGCGCGCGCCCCCGCTTTGACGTATAGGACCGCCGTTCCCAAAAAACCGCCCGGCAGGGCATGCCGTGGCGGTTTCATTTGCTTTTCGGGCTTTGGTCGGCCTGAAGCGAACAAACAAGCGCATTGGTGCGCATATAAACGGAGTAGCAAAATGCCCAAGATGAAGACCAAATCGGCCGCCAAGAAGCGGTTCAAGATCACAGGTACGGGTAAAGTTCTGTCGGCTGCAGCCGGCAAGCGTCACGGCATGATCAAGCGGTCCAACAAGTTCATTCGAAATGCCCGCGGCACGATGGTTCTGGCTGAACCGGATGGCAAGAAGGTCATCAAGAATTTTCTGCCGAACGGCCTCTGAGCCTTCGGTCTGGACAGCGTTAAGGAGATCATGACATGGCACGCGTAAAGAGAGGCGTCACCTCGCACGCCAAGCACAAGAAGGTCCTGAAAGCCGCCAAGGGTTTTTACGGCCGTCGCAAGAACACCATCCGCATCGCCAAGCAGGCGGTGGAAAAGTCGCTGCAGTACGCCTATCGCGACCGCAAGAACCGCAAGCGCTCGTTCCGCGCGCTGTGGATCCAGCGCATCAATGCGGCGACGCATGAGCATGGCCTGACCTATGGCCGTTTCATCGACGGTCTCAACAAGGCCGGGATCGAGATCGATCGCAAGATCCTGTCGGACATGGCCATCCACGAGCCGCAGGCCTTCGCCGCACTCGTGGCCAAGGCCAAAGTCGCGCTCGAATACCTGAAGAATACCACGCCGAATGCTTTTGAAAGCGCTGTCGCTTAAGACCAGCGCTTCCCAAGCTATTCGATACTTGATTTGGGAAACCCGCGCTGGCAGGGCTGGCGCGGGTTTTTCTTTGCTTCCAATCGGATCTGGAACATGAGTGACATGGAAACTCTCGAAAATTCCCTGATGGCCGAGATCGCCTCGGCCGCCGACGAGCAGGCGATCGAGGCGGTGCGTGTCTCTGCCCTTGGCAAGAAGGGCTCGGTTTCCGAGATGCTGAAGACACTCGGCTCGATGAGCGCCGAGGAGCGACAGGTCAAAGGCCCGGCAATCAACGGCCTCAAGAACCGCGTCACCGAGGCACTTTCGGCGCGCCGCGCCGAGCTGAAAGATGTGGCGATCACGGCACGGCTTGCCGCCGAGAAGGTCGACGTCAGCTTGCCGGTCAGGCAATCGCCGGCCGAGCGCGGCCGCATCCATCCGATCAGCCAGGTTATCGACGAGATCGCGGCGATTTTCGGCGATCTCGGCTTTGCCATCGCCGAAGGTCCGGACATCGAGACCGACTATTACAATTTTACCTCGCTGAACTTCCCGGAAGGCCATCCGGCGCGCGAGATGCACGACACGTTCTTCTTCCAGCCGGACGAGCAGGGGGAGCGCAAGCTTTTGCGCACCCACACCTCGCCGGTGCAGATCCGCACCATGGAGATGCAGAAGCCGCCGATCCGCATCGTCATCCCCGGCAAGACCTACCGGCAGGATTCCGATGCCACCCACTCACCGATGTTCCATCAGGTCGAGGGGCTGGTGATCGACAAATCAGCCAACGTCGCCAACATGAAATGGGTGCTGGAGGAGTTCTGCAAAGCCTTCTTCGAGGTGCCGAGCGTCAAGATGCGCTTCCGGCCGTCTTTCTTCCCGTTTACCGAGCCCAGCCTCGAGGTCGACATCCAGTGCGACCGTTCGCGGCCCGGCGAGGTGCGCTTCGGCGAGGGCTCGGACTGGATGGAGATCCTCGGCTGCGGCATGGTCCACCCCAATGTGCTCCGTTACGGTGGGCTCGATCCCGACGAATACCAGGGCTTCGCCTGGGGCATGGGCATCGACCGTATCGCCATGCTGAAATACGGCATGCCGGATCTGCGCGCCTTCTTCGACGCCGATGTGCGCTGGCTGTCGCATTACGGTTTTAGGCCGCTCGACATGCCGACGCTGTTCGGGGGCTTGAGCGCGTGACGACCGGGCCGCAGCAAATCCGCGGGCAGCTCGCCTTCCTGCACATGTCCGACGCGCGGCCGCATAGCTTCAAGTGCAACGTGCCCAGACCAGACGGAACACAGTCATGAAACTCACCCTCTCCTGGCTCAAGGATCATCTCGAGACAGACGCCTCGCTGGCGGAAATCGTCGAGCGTCTCACCTCGATCGGCCTCGAGGTCGAGCATGTCGACGACCGGGCGAGCCTGGCTCCCTTCGTCATCGCCAAGGTGGTGACGGCGGTCCAGCATCCCGACGCCGACCGACTTCGCGTGCTGACCGTCGACACCGGCGACGGCAAGCCGCCGGTGCAGGTCGTGTGTGGAGCGCCGAACGCCCGCGCGGGCCTGGTCGGCGCCTTTGCAGCACCGGGCACCTATATTCCCGGCATCGACGTGACGCTGACCGTCGGCAAGATCCGCGGCGTTGAAAGCCATGGCATGATGTGCTCCGAGCGCGAGCTCGAATTGTCCGAGGAGCATGACGGCATCATCGACCTTCCGGCCGATGCGCCGGTCGGTACCAGCTTCGCCGCCTATGCCCATCTCGACGACCCGCTGATCGAGATCAATCTGACGCCGAACCGGCCGGATGCGACCAGTGTCCATGGCATCGCCCGCGATCTGGCGGCGAGCGGGCTCGGCACGCTGAAGAGCGCCCCGATAGAGCCGATCCCCGGCAAGGGCGAGACGCCGGTCAAGGTGACGATCGAAGCGCCGGAGCTCTGTCCCGGCTTTGCGCTGCGCCTGGTGCGCGGCGTCAAGAACGGATCGTCGCCGAAATGGCTGCAGCAAAGGCTTCTCGCCATCGGCTTGAGGCCGATCAGCGCGCTCGTCGATATCACCAATTACGTCACCTTCGACCGCGGCCGGCCGCTGCATGTCTTCGACGCTGCGAAGGTCACCGGCAATCTCGCCGTGCGCCGGGCGCGTGATGGCGAAAAGGTGCTGTCGCTCGACGGCCGCGAATACACGCTGACGCCGGAGATGTGCGTGATCGCCGACCAGGACGGCATCGAATCGATTGCCGGCATCATGGGCGGCGAGCATTCCGGCTGCGACGAGAACACCACCGACGTGCTGATCGAGTCGGCGCTTTGGGACCCGATCACCACCGCCCGCACCGGCCGCACGCTCGGCATCATCACCGACGCACGCTACCGCTTCGAGCGTGGCGTCGACCCGGAAATGATGATTCCCGGTGTGGAGCTGGCGACGAAGCTGGTGCTCGATTTCTGCGGCGGTACGCCAGCGCAAACCGAAGTCGTCGGCTATGCCGGCCATCAGCCGAAGATCGTCTCGTTCCCATTGTCGGAAGTGAAGCGGCTGACCGGCATCGAAGTGCCGCGCTCGACAAGCCTCGACATTCTTGCCCGCCTCGGCTTCAGGCCGGAGGGCACGGGCGATGTCGTCAATGTGGCGGTCCCGTCCTGGCGGCCGGATGTCGACGGCAAGGCCGACCTGGTCGAGGAGGTCATGCGCATCCACGGCGTCGACAACATCGCGCCGCAGCCGCTCGGTTCGCACGATGCGGTCAACGCCAGGATCCTGACTGTGCTGCAGATCCGCACCCGCGCCGCCAAGCGGGCACTTGCCGTGCGCGGCATGATGGAGGCCGTCACCTGGTCGTTCATTCCGGCAAAACACGCCGAATTGTTCGGCGGCGGCCAGCAGGCGCTGAAGCTTGCCAACCCGATCGCCACCGATATGTCGGACATGCGGCCGTCGCTGCTGCCGGGGCTGATCGCGGCAGCGCAACGCAATGCCGACAGGGGCATCGGCGATGTCGCGCTGTTCGAAGTGTCGGGCACCTATGAGGGCGACGGCGCCGACCAGCAGCGGCGTGTTGCCGCCGGCGTGCGGCGCGGCACCGCCAGGCTCGAGGGCTCCGGCCGCCATTGGGCCGGCAATGCCGGCGCCGTCGGCGTCTTCGATGCCAAGGCCGACGCGATCGCAGCACTCGAAGCCTGCGGCGCGCCGGTCGAGCGGCTGCAGATCGAGGCCAGCGGCCCGGCCTGGTATCACCCCGGCCGCTCCGGCACGATCAAGCTCGGGCCGAAGGTAATCCTTGGCACGTTTGGCGAGTTCCACCCGAAGACGCTGGAGAGGCTTGACATCTCCGGCCCGCTTTGCGGCTTCGAAGTGTTCATCGATGCGGTGCCTGAGCCGAAGACCAAGCCGACGCGGACAAAGCCGAGACTGGATCTGTCCGCCTTCCAGGCAGTCAAGCGCGATTTCGCCTTCGTCGTCGACAAGGCGGTCGAAGCCGGCACACTCGTTCGCGCCGCCCTTGCCGCCGACCGGAAGCTGATTTCCGGCGTCTCGGTGTTCGATGTTTTCGAGGGTGCAGCGCTCGGCGCGGCGAAAAAATCGATCGCCATTGAAGTGTCGATCCAGCCGGTCGAAAAGACGCTGACCGATGAGGATTTCGAGGCGCTGGCCAAGCGCATCGTCGAGAATGTCGGCAAGCAGACCGGCGGCGTGCTGCGGATGTAAGGGGATGCTCTGATGGACCACAAGCTCTCCATCAACTGGCTGGCAACGCATATCGGGACGATCGACGGGTTCTTGGATGACCAGGAATGCGCCGATCTGATCGCTGACAGTGAACGGCGCGGTTTCGAGGCGGCCAAGGTGAACAGCTCCGGCGGCGCCACCGTCCTGAAGGAGCTTCGCAATAACGACCGGGTTGTCTTCGATGACGAGGACCTTGCGGATTTGCTCTTCGCACGGGCGCGGCCTCTGCTCTATCGTGGTCTCGGCGACTGGCGCTTGACCGGGCTGAATGAGCGTTTCCGTTTCTATCGCTATGGGCCGGGCCAGAAGTTCGATTGGCACCATGACGGCTATTTCGAGCGCCACGCCTTGGAGCGCAGTCAGTTCACGTTCATGATTTATCTTTCAGATGGATTTGAAGGGGGAGGAACCTCGTTTCGCGGCGAGATGCCGGGCTATGCCGGTAGCAGTCTTCTGGTGAAGCCGAAGAAAGGAATGGCACTGGCGTTCTACCATCCGATCGAGCATCGCGGCGACGAGGTGCTGTCGGGGCGCAAGTACGTCATCCGAACGGACGTGATGTACAAGCGCCAATGAAACGCTGTCCGTTCTGCCGCTGAGCTAAATGCAACTGACCCCGCTGGAAGTGTTTTTCGTCAAGGAGAGTTCTGCCGTTCCGCCGGCGTTTCTCCTGACATGATGCGTGCGCTGAAAGTCAAAGAACGCAGCCGCGATCCTGTAGGATTCATGACCAGAGTCACTCCCTCATCGGTTCCCCCGGAATTGCGCTTTGAGAGTCGAGTGTTCAGTTCGCTTCGGGTAGCGTGCGTTGGACCTGACCAGCTTCTTTGCGGCATGGTGCTGTTCTTCGATGGGATTGAAGGAAAGCTAGATGCGATCGAAGGCTTTGTGTATGGCGAAGAATGGCCGTCAATCGAGGAGCCAGTCTTCTGGTCCGAGACCGACCGAACAATGAGCCTTGGACGGGAGGGAAACTAGCCTGCAGAAATGGGCGTCACGACGCCCTTTCCGATAATTGCACAACGCATGGCGCGTTGATGATCTAGAGGGGTTGCCGGCAGGTGACGAATCGCCGTCCAAAGGGCGATGGACCATTTGCGCTATTCAGGGCTGTCTTTCGAGAAACAGCGTGCAGCCTTTCTCGATATCGTCTCGGCCGATCCGCTGATTGCCGAGACGCTGTCGCGGGTACGGGTGCTGGGCCTGCCGGACTGGCTGGTCGTGTCCGGCGCGCTTTACAACAGCGTCTGGAATCATCTGACCGGAAAGCCCTCGGGGTACGGCATCCGGGATGTCGACCTGTTCTATTTCGATGAGAGCGATCTGTCCTATGAAGCCGAGGACAGTGTGATCGCCCGCGCCGCGCCGGTCTTTGCCGATCTGCCCCTACCGGTCGAGATTCGCAACCAGGCGCGGGTGCATCTATGGTATCCGTCCAAGTTCGGACGGTCCTGTCCATGTTATTCCAGTTCCAGCGACTCGGTTCGCTTCTTCGCCTCGAAGACCCATGCGGTCGGTGTCCGCTTCGATACGGACGGGCGACTTGATCTCGTTGCGCCGTTTGGCCTGGATGACATCTTCTCGTTTCGCATCACGCCGAACCGGGTACTGGACAGTCGCCAGACGCACGAGGCAAAGGGCGCGCGTGCCAGGGAGAACTGGCCGGAGATCAGTGTCATGCCTTGGTAGGAAATGTCGGCGCGAGGCACCCCCCTCTGCCCTGCCGGGCATCTCCCCCTCAAGGGGGGAGATCGGATGTCGCCTCGGCTTTCGCCAATCACCGGCGCCGGAAGGGCGGGCAGGGCGCGGGAACTGCCAATCTCCCCCCTGTTTGGACCGGAGACATCGCGAACAGGTGTGCGAGGACATCGCGAACAGTGCTCCATGCTATCTCTCGACGAGGTTGAGGTCGATGGTTTGGATTTTCTGATGGCGGAAGAAGACGTTGAAGACGCCGTCGTTGTCGGTCGCACGGAAGGCGACGGCGCGCCCGGCGAAGGCATTGCAGATCTTGAAGTGGCGGCCGAACAGCGAGGTCGCGCCCTTCTGCTGGATCTTGCGGATATGGTCGCCGGGCGCATAGTCGAAGGGCTGCTGGGTCTCCCTGAAGTCGCGCGGGGAAGACCGGTAGCGGTCGAGCGGCACGGCGCCGTCGATCGCCTCGTGCGGGCGCTCTGCATTGTA